>QQSJ01000123.1 GCA_003602635.1 Candidatus Poseidoniales archaeon | reverse complement strand
TCGGTGCACACCTTCGTGGTGGACGCCGAAGGAAGCACACCTCCTGATGCCTTTGGCCGCATCGTGTCCCTTGCCGTGGATTCAGGGCCAGGCGTCGAAGTCATGGCCTACCTTCTGGTCTTGCTGACCTTGGTGGGCTGGTGGCTTGCTGACGTGGCGCTTCAGGCCGGTGTCCGACGACGAGGTGCGACCAACGTGGCCGACCTGGCGGTGCCGCTCGTGGTACTTTTTGCCGTGCTTCTCGAAGCCTTGAGTGAGAGCGACGTGGCCCTGTTGGGCATGCAAGGCTTGCCTTGGCTTTGGGCCAGCGTGGCCTTCTTGCCCATGCTGGCCGCAACACACCATGTCCGGCTTGACGATCGGGACGGAGGGCACCCCTTTGGTCGCCCCAACGGCGTTCCTGTTGACCTGTTGCTGGCCGCCCTCATCGCCGTGCTTGGCGGCGACGTGTTCCTCGCCGTGCTGTGGCTGGCCCTGATTTCTCCGCTGGCGCTTTCTGAATCACCGACCGAGGCTTGGCCCGTTGCGGTCTTGGGCGTCGGTCTTGCGCTCGCGGCCGCATGGACGGACCTGGTGCAGGTTGGTGTGGCGGTGCTGATGCTCCTCCCCTTCCTTCTTCCTTGGCTGCTGGAAAGCGAAGAGGAGGTCGAAGAAACCAGGCCTCAATCCGCTGCTCGACGCATGCTTCGTGCCTCGCTGTGGGCAGGCGCAGGGCTCTCTGGCTTGGTCCTCGTCCTTACCCTGGTCATCCTGCTGGGGTCCATCGATCAAATCCACTTTGCGGCCCATGAGGTCTACACTTCGGTCCTCATCGCTGCAGCAGCCGGCTCCTTTGTCCTCTACGGGACGAGGGACGACCCACCAAAGCGGCGCGCCGCTTTGCTCGCCGGTGCCGCCAGCATCAGCCTCCTCGGGGTGGCCTTCGCACCCGGGTGGTGGGGTGGCGACGCCTTGGAACCGCTCAGCAGCCTCGTGTTGCGGGGGCACGTGGCTTGGATCGTGCTGCCGTTGACCCTGATGGCCGTGCCCATCATCGCCCGGGAGGTCGGACGCAAGGCGAAGGTCACGTCGTCCACCCCCCTGTGGCGGCGAATCCCAGTTCAGGCTCATCTGATCCATCTTGGATTGCTGCTTCTCCTTGTGGGGCACGTGTTCACGACGACCCTCGTCGACCGTGGCGACCCAATTCACAGGATCACGATGCTTCAGGACGAGGCCGTGGTGGTCGACGGGCTCAGTTACACGTTCACGGACCTCGAACTTGTTCCAGAAGAGGACCTGCGCGTCGGTGACGGTGGGATCTTCGCCACCATCGAGGTGCATGACGGCGACAGGCACATCGGAACGGTTGAGCCGGGCATGGTCCGTTTTGACGCCTCAGGTTTCCCGCGTTCGGAGGTGGACGTGTTGCGTCGATGGTCGGGCGATGTGGTCTTCATCTTCGACTACTCGCAGGCGGACACCCTCATGCCACAGACCCTCAACGAAGGGACGGACGGCGTGGATGCGGTCCGAATCACGGTCTACCGTCTTCCGCAGAGTCATCTGGTTTGGCTGGGATGGGGCCTCATGTTGCTTGGCATGGCCGCTTTGGGGCTTCGTCAGGTTGGCTCCAACCTTCCCTCCTCATCGGCCGCTTGACTTATGAGGAGGGCTCCGGTGGCTCGGCGCACCGTAAGGTGGCAACATCATGGAAGAAGGCACCATTGTCCACGTTGACTACGAACTCTACGACGGCGTCACAGGCGACCTGATTGAGACGACCCGCGAGTCCGTCGCACAAGAGCAAGAAATGCACCAAGAGGGCCGTGACTACACGCCCCTTGTCTGCGTGGTCGGCTCGGGCAACCTCATCCCTGGGTTTGAGGCTGCGCTCCTCGAGGCCGATGCTGACGTCGAAATCGACCTCACCATCCCGGCCGTTGACGCCTACGGTGAGAAGGACCCCACGCTGGTTGAGACCATCAGCATCGACAAGTTGCTCCGCTCCGTCCGCGACCGCAACCAACTCTACCTCGGTGCGCCGGTGAACGTCGGTGGTCGCCAAGGCTACCTGTCGTACTTGGCCGCTGGCCGTGCGCGCATCGACTACAACCCACCGATGGCCGGCAAGGACCTCCGCTACAGCTTCAAGATCGTCAAGGTCGTTGAAGGCCGCGAAGCCACGGTTGAAGCCATCCTTCAATCCAACACCGGCCACAGTGACTTCGGCGTGTCGTTCGACGGCGACGACGTCAGCATCGTGCTGCCGCAGACCATGCTCTTTGACACCAACGCGGCGATGATGAAGTTCCGCTTGGTCACCTCGCTCCGCGACGCCATGGACGATCTGGCCAAGGTCACCTTCCTCGAAGTTCACGAACCCCGTGGCTTCGGTGTCGAAGAAGAGGCGGACGACGAGGACTCGGTTGACGAGGACCTCTCCAGCCTCTCTGTTGCGGACCTGAAGGAGCGCTGCAAGGCTGCTGGCCTGAAGGTCGGCGGCACCAAGGCTCAGCTCATCGAGCGCCTTCAGGCGGCATCCGGCGAAGAAGAGTGAACCCCTCGGGCCAAGCCTCTTGAGGCGGGCCCATCAGTGGGCGGCGAGGTCAATGGACGAGGTCGACGCTCCCGAATCCACCCCGGAGGGTGGAGCCTTACCCGATGAGGCGTACTCCCTGCTCGAATCCATCGTGCTCTGGGCCTTGCTCGCCGTTGGATGTGGCGTCGTTCTGGGCTTGGTCGTGGCTCCAGAAACCGTGTGGGACGACGGTTTGGCTCCGGTTGTGTGGGATCCTATTGTTGAGGACGCCAGCGAAACCGGAGACGCAGGGTACAACCCATGGAACACCATGCTCTACACGGCAGGGCTGTTCGCGGCGGTCCTGGCGCTCCAAGCGTTGTTCCGTCGGTGGCGCATGCCGTGCGACGACCTGATGATGCTCGCGTTGACCACGTGGGTCGTCCTCGCCCCAGTGCTACGTGTCTTGGAAGACGCGCATCTGTTCCCCGACGGGCGAGACTTGCTCTACATCTCTCCGCTGATTCACCTGCACCTCGCTGCATGGTTGGTTGGCGTGGGGCTCATCGCACACCGTTTGGACGTGGCCGTGGCCCGTGCGTCGCGTCCTGCAACCGTGGAACGCCGGGTACACCACGCGCTCTTGGTCGGTCTCCCGCTTGGCTTGGCGGGGTTCTGGGCGTGGGTGCTCCAACCGATCCACGACACCGACGTGCCGCTTGATCTTGCTCCCCTGCTTGGAAGCGCCGTTGTGGCGTTGATCGGCGTGACGCTCATCCTGATGCGAACAACCCATGCCGCTGCCTTGACGCGAGCCCTGCTCGCCTTCGGCGCAGGAGCCGTTTTCCTTTCGCTTGGGTACTATGTTGCCTTGGCCATGCATTTGGCCGAGGCGTATGTGGACGACCCCTACAACGCCATCGTGTTGTGGCCCCTTCTGGTCATCGTGGTGTTGCCGTGCCTCATCGGCGTCCTGCTTCACCGCTTTGGGGCGGGGGACCTGCGTCACCTCCGCGCAAGTGGATACGAACCCGGCGTGCTGCCTCCCGGCATCAGCCTCACCCAGTGGGAGGCGGATCCCGCTGCCGTGGCCGACCATCCTGTGGAACGTTTGTCCAACCGAGCCATGCTGGCTTCGCCTCTGGTCATCCTGATGGTCATCGGGCAACTCTCTGACGGTTTGGCGACCTTCCTCGGTTTGGACGTGTTTGGATACGGAGAAAAGCACGTTGCGAGCCAAGGGGTCATCGATCTGGGGGCGAGCATCAACGAACGCCTTGGCATCGAATTCGGCGTTGGAGCGTGGTTTTTCGCCGTGATCAAAATCACCTTGGTCAGCGCGATTGTGGTCCTGTTCAGCCGCATGCGCGTTGAACACCGTCAACAGCACCTCAGGGTGCTTGTGGTCCTCGCCGTGCTCGTGGTCGGGCTGGCGCCCGGTCTGCGCGACGTGGGGCGCCTCATTCTCGACGTGTGAGTGGAGAGCGTCGGATGCTTGAAGCGCACTTCTGTGCTCCCCGAGCATGAGGCAGCGACATGGACCGTCTTCCGAGCCGTTTTTCGCCCAACTCCGAGGAGGCCACCGCGCGTCGTGCGGCCAACCTTGCGTTGATCGATGATCTTCGTGCTCGATTGGCGACCGCACGCGCTGGCGGAAGCCCCCGTGCCGTCGAGCGGCACCGTGCCCGTGACAAGATGCTTCCACGCGAGCGCATCGAAGCCATCATCGATCCAGGCACCGCGTTCCTCGAAACCTCTCCCTTGGCCGCGACCGGACTCTACGGCGACGGTGCACCCAGCGCTGGCATCGTCACCGGCATCGGCGTCGTGCATGGCCGAGAGTGCCTTTTCGTGGCCAACGACGCCACGGTCAAGGGCGGATCCTACTTCCCGATGACCGTCAAGAAGCACATCCGTGCTCAGGTCATCGCTCACGAGAACCACCTCCCCTGCATCTACCTCGTGGACTCTGGAGGGGCGTTCTTGCCGATGCAGGACGAGGTGTTCCCCGACATCGGTCACTTTGGGCGCATCTTCCGCAACCAAGCGCGGATGTCCGCGGATGGCATCCCACAGGTGGCGGCCGTGCTGGGTTCATGCACCGCTGGAGGCGCCTACGTGCCGGCCATGTCGGACGAATCGATCATCGTCAAAGGCAACGGGACCATTTTCCTCGCAGGACCTCCGCTGGTCAAAGCCGCTACCGGTGAGGAAGTTACGGCAGAAGACCTCGGCGGAGCCGACGTACACACCGCGACCTCTGGAGTGGCGGACCACTTTGCAGAGGACGAGCAGGAAGCGTTGCGCAAGGTGCGGAACGTAATCGAAAACCTCGGCCCTCGAACCCTGGCTCCTGCGGCCGGTGCTGAGCCCGAAGACCCTCATTACGATCCAGAAGAATTGCTTTCCATCGTGCCCGAGGATAACCGAACGCCCATCGACGTACGCGAACTCATCGCACGGATGGTCGACGGTTCGCGCTTCCACGAGTTCAAGCCACGGTACGGAACCACCCTCGTGTGCGGTTTTGCGCGCGTCCATGGTCATCTGGTCGGCATCGTCGCCAACAACGGCATTCTGTTCTCGGAGTCCAGCCTGAAAGGCGCGCATTTCGTTCAACTGTGCGGCCAGCGCAAGGTTCCGCTCATCTTCCTCCAGAACATCACCGGCTTCATGGTCGGGCGGGAATACGAAGCCGGTGGTATCGCCAAGGACGGCGCCAAGCTTGTGACGGCGGTGTCCTGCGTGGACGTGCCCAAATTCACGGTCATCGTTGGCGGCAGCCACGGTGCAGGGAATTACGGCATGTGCGGCCGCGCATACGACCCTCGCTTCCTCTTCATGTGGCCCAACGCACGGATCTCCGTGATGGGCGGGCCACAAGCCGCGGACGTTCTGGCCACCATCAAACAGGACCAGCGTGCACGTGAGGGCAGCGAGGCGATGACCGAAGAAGAAGTGGAGGCGTATCGCGCCCCCATCCTCGCCAAATACGAGGAAGAAGGATCGCCGTACTACTCCACTGCACGGTTGTGGGACGACGGCGTCATCGATCCACGCGACACACGCGACGTGCTTGGACTCTGCTTGGCGGCGGCCAGAAATGGCCCCGTTCCCGAGAAAGGATACGGAATTTTCCGGATGTGAAGTCCAATTGCAGATTCAATTTTCCAATTGAGGTTTTTCTATGTCGATTCCCGTCTGTGAACATCTTCATCTCGAGGTTGACGGGGCCGTGCTTCGGGTTGGATTGGCCCGCGAATCGGTGTACAACGCGTTGAACACCGCCATGATCACCGAACTTTGCGAGGTGCTCGATTGGAGCGCCTCGCGCAGCGCCGGTCCAGCAGGCCTCCTTTCAGACGAGGAAGGGCCGCTGTTTCGCCTGCTCGTGCTCCACGGCATGGGGAAGCACTTCTGCGCTGGCGCGGACATCAACATGATGCGTGACGCTGGTGCGAAGACGCCGGAAGAAAACCGCGAGGACAGCGCCAGGCTGGACCGCCTGTTCAACGGCCTTTGGGCCCATCCTTGCTACACCATTGCCGTCCTCCACGGCGTGGCGCTTGGCGGCGGAGCCGGGTTGATTTCAGCCTGCGATCATGTGGTGGCCGTCGAAGGCGCTCGCATCGCGCTCTCGGAAGGAAAACTGGGCATTCTCCCAGCGGTCATCGGACCCTACGTCTACCGGCGTGTGGGCAGCGCCGCCTTCCGTCGTTTGGCCATGCACGCAGGTCGAGTGGGAACGACCGAGGCCCAACGCATTGGACTCATCGAAGACGTCACGCCAGACCACGACGCCGCTTGGGCCACCGTGGACGGCCTCGTCGCTGAAATCATGACCACCGGTCCTTCGGCCGTTTCCGCAGCCAAAGAACTCGCGTTGGGCTTCGACCGCTGGACCGGAGACGACCTCGCCCTGCGAACCTGGACGCTTGATTTCACCAGCCGCATGCGCGGTTCCGACGAAGGTCAGGAAGGGTTGTCGGCCTTTTTGGAAAAGCGCCCACCGGCATGGCGTCCAGACGACGGGGGCTCCAAGTGATGCGCTCTGTCCTCGTCGCCAACCGCGGTGAAATCGCCTGCCGCGTGCTCCGTGCATGCAAGGAAGCAGGCCTTCGAGCCGTGTCCGTGCACGCCGAGGACGAAGCTGGAGCCATGCACACCGAGATGTCGGACCTGAGCCTGCCTTTGGAGGGTTCAGGCGCGCCTGCGTACCTCAACGGCGACGCCATCATTGCAGCGGCGCTGGCCAACGACGTGGATGGCATCCATCCTGGATTTGGCTTCTTGTCGGAGCGTGCGGGATTCGCCCAAGCGGTGCTGGATGCAGGCTTGATTTGGATCGGACCGTCGCCCAACGCCATCGAACGTATGGGCGACAAGATGACCGCTCGCATCACCATGCGTGAGGCAGGCGTTCCCGTCATTCCCGGTGAGGAGATCGAAATCGAATCCTCCGGAGACGAGGAAGCCGACCTTGAGGCCACCCTTGACGCCGTACGCTCGGCCTCGGAGCGCGTCGGTTTCCCGCTGCTGCTGAAAGCCAGTGCCGGCGGTGGTGGAAAGGGCATGCGTGCCGTGGAATCCGCCGACGGCTTGGACGAGGCGGTGCGCGGTGCACGGCGTGAGGCCATCGCTGCCTTCGGTGACGGTCGCGTGTACCTCGAGCGCCTGCTGCGCGGCGCACGTCACGTTGAGGTGCAGGTGCTCGCCGACGCCCATGGCCGAACCGTTCACCTGGGCGAACGCGAATGCAGCGTTCAGCGTCGGCACCAGAAGGTGTTCGAGGAGGCTCCTTGCGCCGTGGTGAACGAAGAGCAGCGGCAACGAATGGGTGAAGCGGCCATCGCCGCCGCTGAAGCCGTGGACTACGTTGGAGCAGGCACGGTCGAATTCCTGATGGAAGACGACGGCACCTTCCACTTCCTCGAGATGAACACCCGCATCCAAGT
>QQSJ01000122.1 GCA_003602635.1 Candidatus Poseidoniales archaeon | reverse complement strand
GAAGGCGCCGTGCGGAAGTACATCGAAGTGACGCGCCACGTCATGGAAACCTACGGTGTGGACACCTACACGCGGCAAAACGTGGAGTGGTTGGCGTCCTCGGTGGACAGCCTGTTCAACAACGACCGCGCCCGTCAGATGTCGCTCGCAGATTTCCTTTGATCAGCCACGCATCGGTGGCGACCATTGGCCTTCCATGCCCACGGGATCCTCGTCAATGAGGGGGCGGACGCCTCGGAATCCGATGGGGACCGCGTCCTTGGATTCGCTGATGCCCCGGGCATCAAGCCACATTCGAATGCCCCGGTCAGCAAAGGCCAGGACGACAAGACCGAGGGTGGCCAAGAGATGTCCTTCGATGCGCATGGGTCCAAGGGGTTCCAAGGTGAGGGTCATGTACGCCACCACTTCGTCGGGCCCCGAGCACGTCAGCACGTAGTCTCCGGGCGCAAGCGACCCCTCCCACGACGTGGCTTGGTCCTGCGCGGTGCCGTTCCAACCAGCGATGCGCGTGCCGTCCGCTGACGTGATGGCCCACCCGACCTCAGCGGACGGGTCAGCCAAGTGGTCGAAGTCCGCCTCGAACACGGCAGGCATGGGGCCCTTGGCGCTGAGAAGGCCCTGGATGGGGATTGGGACGTCTTCTTGGAAGGGGTGGTCTGCGTCGTTCAATTCTCGCACGGCTTCTCCGTCGACCACGAGGGCCCACGCCACGTTGACCACCGCGATGGCGACCGCCCAGAGCATCACTCCACGAAGGAGGCCGGGCTGCACCATGATGGTGGATTCAACGCTCATTGCCTATGAGTGCTCGTCCTGAGGCAGCGCTTCATGCATCACTCCAAGGCGGCGCAAGACCTCGGCCATCCAGGTCAATTTCTGCACTTTCCTTGCCGGGTCGGTCACTCCTGACCAAGGCCCGACTTTGTCCAAGGCGAAACCGACGAACGCAAGGGCTTGCTTGGGGACGCCCATCCACCGGAGAAGGCAAACGGCCCGATCTCCGTCGGTGAAGCCACCGGGATTGTGCATGCCATCCACCTGATCCGGCCCTTGGTGGGTCAGGACAAGCGGTGGAGGTGTGTCCACGTCGGCCCACGTCGCGAGGTGCTGTTCCCACGTTGAACGGTTGTCGCCGTGGGCGTGAAGGACGACCACAGGTCCGCGTTTGACCGCTGCATGGAGGTGTGCTCCGCCGTCGAGGTCGCTGACCACGGCGAGAAGTGGGAGGCCTTCGGGGACCGCTCCCGCGGCTCCGTCGGCCGCGATGAACACCGTGGCCGGCCCGGAGGCGGCCGTGACCTCTTCGACCGTGGCGGCGGCGCCCACCACCACCACCCGTGACGCGGTTCGACACGCCAAGGCCAGCCGCTCAAGGTGAGCCTCCCGGGCGGCAAAGGACCAATGCGGGACACCGTATGGTTCGGGAGAACCCATGCGATCGCTCAAGGCCTGGGCGCTGCGCTGGTCGTCGTCCAACGACCAACCAAAGGCGGCTCGCACCTCGTCCTGCACGGCCAACAGCGGCGGTGGAGGGGGTGGGAACACGTTTCTGCCGCGCGTCGTCGGTCCTTGAAGCGGGCGGTTCGCGTCGAAGGCTGATAAGCGGTGGTCGCCCACCCACCGGTGTGCCCGTCCCACGCGAGCCAGAGCCGGTCGAAGACGCGGTGACGTTGGCGCGTTACCCCTTCTTGCCGCAGGCCTCGCCTTGGATTGCGGCCTTGGCCGGCCAGCATCGCATCACCCTCGATGAGTTGCTGCAAGGCAGCTTCATGGAACCTGCCAGGGCCCGGGCAAGGATCCGGCTCATTGAGACGGTCGAAGCCGAAGAAGGCGTCAGCCTGTCCGGCGGAGATTTGCACAGCGAGAACGGACGCCTCATTGAGGCGTTCTCGTTCTACTACGCCCGTTTGGTGGTGTGCGCCACGCGTGATGAACGGCTCGTAGCCCGTTGGGCCCTGGCCGAAGCGCAGCGCGCGGAACGCTTGCTTCGAAACGACGAGCGTGCCCTTTCGTTGGTGGCCAGGACGTTTTTCTCCGACATTTCGTCGCGAGAACACCGTGGACCTTCGGGCCGAGGAGACCGAGGTACGGCGCTGCCGCACCTCGAATGGACCATCGGCATGTCCGATTTCATCGAGGTGTGTCCAAAAATCACCGGCGACCGATGGCGCCTCGCCAACACCGAGTTGTCCGATGGGAGCATCCGGCTTCACAGCGAGGCGCAATACAGTTCGTCGGCCAAAGTCGCTCGGCTGCTCAGGGAACGCATCAAGGCCAGCATCGAGGCGGACGCGCTGGAGAAGGTCGCCGAAGTCAACGACGATTTGGCGGAGCAGTTGGCCTTGCCCATCGGCATTGTGCGCAACCTGATGGAAGCGCGCGTGCAGCAAAGCATTGCACTGACCGGCGCCGACGAGGCGGATTGGCCACCGTGCATGCGCCGCATCGTGGCTGATCTGTCCAACGGGGTCAACGTCAACCACTTCGGTCGTGTCTTCCTCGCCTCGATGGGGTCCACGATGGAGTTGCCCCAAACCACGACCGTGGATTTCTTCCGCGGAGCGCCCGACTTCAGCGAAGCCACCACCTCGTACCAAGTGGGCCACGTCTACGAGCAGGGCTACACGCCTGCGGGGTGTGCGAAGTTGAAGGTGAACCACAACTGCCCTGTGTTGCCTGGTGACGACCGTCTCTGCGACCGTGAATGGCTCACACACCCGCTGAAGTACGTGCGCTCAAAGCAACGTTGGAAGCAACGGATGGAAGAGGAAGCCACCCCCGTGGTGCACGCCGACCCCGCTCCCACCACCGACGTGTGAGGTTCGCAACGTTGGCCGTTGCCTCAGAAGCGTCCTTGAGATGAGGATTCGACACAGGACTTGAAGGGAAGAAGCCCCCTCGACGGGTCAGAGCCGACCATGGACCGTATCCTTGTCCTGACCGTTGACCGTGACGATGACCTTGGCAACAAGACGTCCATTCGGGGTCCCGTGGTCAACCGAAGGAACGTCCTGACCGCGGCCCTCAAACTCGGGATGGCCGACCCAGAGGAAAGCGACACGAACGCCATTCTCGGGGCCTTGGCCCAGTACGATCGGCTGCTCGAGTCCAAGGGCGCTGAAGATGAAGTTGAGGTGGCGGTCCTCACCGGCGACGAGAAGGTCGGACAGCGTTCCGATCGTGCCATCTCTGCCCAACTCGACGAAGTGGTCAACGCCTTCCAGCCGGACCGATGCATCGTCGTGACCGACGGAGCAGAAGACGAAGCCGTGCTTCCTCTGATTCAATCGAGGGTCAAGATCGAGCACATCGAGAAGATCATCGTCAAGCAATCCAAGGGCATCGAAGGCACCTACTACTACATCGTCAAGGCGCTGGAAGACCCAAAGTGGCGCTCCCGCTTCATGATCCCCGCCGGCCTCATCCTGGCCATCCTCGGCCTTGGCGTGATGCTGCCCGATGCCATCGGAAGCGTGGTGCTCGGCGGATTGCCGCTGCTCACCGGATTGTACATCTTCGCCAAGGGCGCAGGCATCGACGACAACGTGAACCGCGTGATGCAGGAGATGCGTGAAAACGCAGACGCAGCGATGTTCACGTCCTTGCTGTGGACGGCCACCCTGTTCAGCGCCCTGTTCGCCTTTGCCGAGGGCTGGCGTCAGTACGAAATTCTGACCGAAACCACGAGCGCTTCGGCCTCCGTTTGGCTGGAGACCTTGCACAGCGCCCTTGCGTGGATCGTGCTCGCGTTCCTGACGTCAACCGCCGGATTCATGATGCTGCGCATCAAGCGTGGCAACTTCTCTGGACGCATGGTTATCCTCTCGATTTTCGGTCTCGTCGTGTACTCCTTCGTCGATTCCTCCCTAACGATCGCCAGCGAAGTGTTGGCAGGGGAGTTCACCTTCGAGGTGCAAAGCATCCTCAGTGAATTGACGATGCCCATGATTTGGATCGTCGTGCTGTGGTTTGCCATGGTGGTCAACCGCAGCCTCAAGGAGCGGCAACCGTACAATGTCCCCTACCGTGGCGTTTGACGGCCGTCCGCGTCGTGCTCAGCCCGGCACAATCGACGTTGGTTGCAGCCCTGTGACTTCGGGGTTCATATGACGAAGAACACGCCATGACGCCATGTCTGGAACACACGAAGAGGCGCACAACATCTTCCCACAGATTTACTTCGGCTCCCTCTTGGCCGCTGGCCTCCTGATGTTCCTGCTCCACCGACGGTGGGGCGCCCTGCCGAAACCCGGCGAGCGGTTCTACGATGTGATCATCCTCGTGCTTGGCTTGTG
>QQSJ01000121.1 GCA_003602635.1 Candidatus Poseidoniales archaeon | reverse complement strand
GAGGTCGTCCATGAGGCGCTCAACCACCCCTTGCTCGACGTGGACGTGACCGGTGCATCCGGCGCCTTGGTGCACGTCACCGGAGGGCGCTACATGACGCTGGACGAAGCCAATCAGGTGGTTCGCTTGCTGACCTCACGGATCAAGGAAGACGCGAACGTCATCATCGGTGCTCGCCAAGACCCTGCCTTTGGTGACACGATCAAGGTGATGGCCATCTTCACCGGCGTTGGCGGCGACGAAGTGCGCGAACCAAAGGTCGAGATCGATCAACTCGCGAAGGCCCTCAGCCTGCGGCCCAACGCCGCCCGTCACAACCAAGCCTCACGTGCCGAAGCGCCTGCCCGCGACTTCCACCGCTTCGAGTGAACGTCGTCGTCATGCTCAAATCACACGGCAGCGACGGCCTACCATGCGAGGACGTCTCCTCCTGACCATGATTGTGGCTGCCATGATGCTCGTCCCGGTGCAAGCCGGTGACGTGAGCGTGCAACAAACCGACCAGCAAGAAGACACGCGTCAGCCCTCGGCCAACGCAACCACGCTCTACTTGTGGCACGACGGCATCAACAACGCCTGGACCCATTTCGACGCCAACGACACCACCTCGACCGAGGACGGTGTGTTCGAAGAGGACATCGACAACGGCCTCATCGACATCGACCTGCGCTTCCGCATGAACCCTGAACTCGACAAGCGCTTGCTGATGACCGTGGACGGCGAACTGCGTGGTACCCTCAAGGTGGACCTTCAGGGCGACTGGACCAACGGCGACAACCAAGGCCCATGCCAGAACGACTGCGAGCAACTCAACATCACCGTCAACTACGGCATGAACGAACTCTACCGCTACCAGCACACCTCGACCACCACGGGAGAGCAAGAGATTCCGTTCACGTACCGCTTCACCGAGGAGGACAACCTCTGGGACGGCCGCGACGGCAACCCCGTCGTGCACGTGACCATGAAACTCCGTGGTGACCGCACCACTGGATTCGGTGGCCTCACCCAAACCGGAAACCCCGCTTCCTTCACCCTCTTCCTTGGCGAGGACAGCCGCGTTGACCTGCCCATCCACGAATCCACGTGGGAGGAAGCCTTCCAAGCCGGTGAAGACGGCACGGAAGAAGAGGAAAGCCCCGGCTTCGGCCTGGTCATCGCATCGTCCGCCATCGCCATGGCCGCCATCGCCCAACGTGGCCGTCTGGAAGACGACGAGTGATCACGACGTGAGCGCCGCCAGCACGGCGGCACGGTTCAGGTCGACGGGCGTCTGCTCGCCGTCGCTCAAACGCTTGAGGTTGGCTTGACCCGACTCGAGGTCACGTGGACCCACGACAAGCACGTGGGTCGCACCGATGCCGTCGGCCCAACCGAAGGCCTTGCCAATGGCGCGTCCCTTCATTTCGAGGTCGACCACCAACCCTTCTTCGCGCAGATCGCGCACAAGACCGAGCACCGCCGAAGCAGGGACGCGGAAAGGCACGACTGCGAGGCGCGTCGACGGCCCAGCTTCACCGGGCATCACTTCAGTCCGTCCCGCCGCCTCGGCCTGACGTTCCAGCGCGAGCAGGACGCGGTCAAAGCCGAGGCCGAATCCGCAGGACGGGTCGAGGTCCTCCAAGCCAAAGAGGTGGAGCAAACGGTAGGTCCCGCCGCCAAGGACTTGGCCCTCGCCGCCGAGTTCCGGGACGTGGGCTTCGAAGACCATCCCCGTGTAGTAGTCCAAACCCCGGGCCACGCGCAGGTCGACCTCAAGGGAGGGCGGCGCAGGTGCAAGCAGGCCAACGGCTTCCACCGTGGTGGCCAGATCGTCGAGGGCTTCCGTCGAGAGGCCGTGGCCTTCGAGCAAGGGGCGTGCTGCATCGATGGCTTCGGCTCCACCGGAGGCTTCACCGAGGGCGCGGAGCAAATCAAGGCCCGATGGATCGAGGCCTTGGGCGTCGAACAACGCGGCCAACCCGGCCTCGTCGCCCTTGTCGAGGAAACGCATCGCTGAGGCGGTCGGTGCTTCCTTGCCTTCGGGCGCCTCAGCGCTGAGGCCAAGGCCAGCGAGGACGTCACGCAGCAAGCCGACGTGCCCGATTCGGAGCGTCCAACCCTCCAGCCCTGAAGCATGGAGCATGCGGGCGGCCAAGGCGATGACTTCGGCGTCCACCAAGGGCCCGGATGCACCGACCACTTCGATGCCGTACTGGTAGAACTCGCGGTACCGGCCGGTCTTGAATTCCTCATAGCGGAAGCACGCACCGTGGTACGCCAAGCGCAACGGCTTGGTGTCCATGCGCAATTCATCGGCGACCATGCGCATGACCGGGGCGGTCAGTTCTGGCCGCAAGGTCAGATGGCGCCCGCCTTTGTCCTCAAAGGCGTAGAGTTGCCCAATCACCCCTGGTCCGGACTTGGCGGTGAACAGATCGAGCGACTCGAAGATGGGCGTTTGCACACGGTCAAAGCCTGCACGGCGGGCTTCGTCCTCGAGCAGCATCTCGAGCATCCGACGGCGCCGGCTGGCCAACGGCCCGAAGTCTCGGGTCCCTCGAGGGCGCTGCACCATGCACCCACGTGGCGTGGTCCGCTTCAAGAGCCATTCGTCCCAAAGGCCAGCGAAGCGGGCGTTCACCAGTCAACGTCCCAACCGTCGTCGTCGGCCTCGTCCTCGGCCTCCCAGACACCGCCCCTGGCCTCGCCAAGGTCCGAGGCAGGCTCGGTGGAAGGCGCCACAGCCTCCTCTTCAACGGCCTCGAGGGCATCGTCAAGGGCGTCGAGGTCGGGCATGTCAGGCACGTCCACTGGTGCGGGTTCTTCCTCCCGCTCCTTCATTTCACGCAAACGATCGATGAGGATCCAATCCGGTTCGGGCGCTCCCGCTCGGTCTTGATCCAGGCTGACCTGCACCGCCGCTTCGACCTCGAGGTCTGCATCATCCTCGTCCTGCTCAAGCGTCGTGACGTCAACGATGGCGGCCTCCGCACCTTCGGTTGCCTTGGCCTGATTCGTGGAACGTGCGTCGGTGGCGGGCACCTCGACCTGTTCGAGTCCAAGGGCCCCGAGGGCGGCTTCGACGTTGGCGGCTCGCGGGGCGGCCTGTGCAGCGAGTTCCGAGCGCTTGCGGGCCATGGCAGCAGCTTCCTCCGCCGCGGCTTCTTCGGCCCGCATCTGTGCCTCAATTTGGCGCCACATGCGCTCTTCTTCGCGCTTCTTTTGTTTGGCCTCCTCAAACTCAAGTTGAGCCTCCGTCGGTCGGTCGAAGCGTTTCCAGAACCATCGAACGATGGGAACGAGCACGGCCGCGACGACGAGACCAATGACGAGGAAGCGGACGAGATCGTCCATGGAGGCGACCCCTTTCAAGCAGCGTCGGATTGACCGAGGTGTTCGAAGCCGGGCGCAACTTCGCCCACCTGCACCACCAGTTCGTCGCTGCCACCGGGCAGCTGACTGATGTCGACCTCAGCACCATCGGGCACGTTGCGGAACACGGGCCGCTGCACGAGGAAGCGGTTGAACGAGAT
>QQSJ01000120.1:15945-19499 GCA_003602635.1 Candidatus Poseidoniales archaeon | reverse complement strand
GGCAACAGCACGGGCAACAGCACAGGAAACGCCACCAACGGCACATGGGTGCAGGTTCCACGGTCATGGTGGGTCGCATGGGTCCGTGCCGACGCCCTGGCCGGCGAACGCCCAACCGCCCCCCGACTTGATCTTGGCCTTGATGGTCGAGACGAATGGGGCCCTGCCACGACGCTGCAGGGCATCGGGGCTTGGGGGTGGCAAGACCGTTTCATCGATGGGAGCACCACCACGTCGATCACCGTGAATCCATCCGGTCGAGCCACGGCGGAGTTTTGGGTGCCGACCGAACTTCTCGACCTCGGCCTCACGGTGCGTTCTGCCAACGGAAACGTCAGCGCATGGACCCTGCTTGTGAACGGCCTTCCCGTGCTCAACGATTCCGTTGCGCCTTCTCCGGCCCATCGCATCGAGCTTGACCCAGACCAAGTCGACACCCTCCGACAATCCCTCATTGGTGGTTCATCGTTGCCCGAGCAAGGCGTCTCCTACCGCGAGGTCGAATTCGAAGTCACAGCAACAGGAAACGTGACATTTGGAGCCCTGTCCGCGCCCAGCAGCGCCAGCGTGACCTTGGCGGCCAGCGGCAGCGACGCCCTTCTCTTGGCGGCCAACACCGCACGCTCCAGCACGGGTGATGGGACCCTCGACTTGGATTTCCTCGCGAGCACGGAAGGCAGCATTCGCCTGACCCTGCTTGACGCAACCACGGCGGCCACAATCGCCGTCCATGACGCCAGCATGGTGGCTGGCGATGCTTCTCCGGTGGTTCCTTCCTCTGCGTGGCGCAAATTCAACGCGACCTTCCTGCACGAATCAGGCGCCGTCGCGCTCCGCTTGGACGTCGCCTCAGTGGATCAACAAGACGCATGGTTCATCCCTCTTGGAGGCAGTGAGCCGGTGTCTTTGTCGGGCAACGCTGGACTTGTGGAACTTCACCCTGACGGCCCCGTCACCGTGCAAACCGGCACCGGGCTTGGCGGCTTCAGCAGTTCCTCCCAAGTTCAGGTCGTGTTCCGCCTCACGTCGTTGTGGGACGATGCTCCCGCCATCGATCTTGACCTTCGTATGGTGGACGGAAACGGCGTGTATTCCATGCCGGCCACCTACCGTTGGACGGACGGCAACGCCGGCTTGGACGACGACCTTGTCCTCGACGGCATCGACTTCACCGACGACCGAGGCAGCATTCCCGCGACGGTGGACTACCTCATCGCTGGAACGCCGGTCAACGTCACCGTGGACTTGGGATGGGAGCAGGCACCGACGAACGAGGAACCCTTCCTCGCCGGCGACGCCGAGGTTCAGGTGTGGCTCGGACAGGACCTCGTGGCCGTCGAAGACGCACCAGAAAGCAACATGCTCGTCTTCCCAACCATGGCGCCATACACCTTTGGCGACGTGACATGGGAGGTGCGCGTGGTCTCCACCTCTGGCTTGGGCACCGGTCTCATTTCCACCATCAACCGCACGTTCACGATCGATCCGATGGCCCCTCGCGTGCTTGGTATGGACGTTGAGGCCTACGACCACCGCATGCCCTCTGCCACGCAACGGTTCGAAATCGACGTGATGGATCACGTGCTCCTCCCGGACGATCTTGAAGCGATGGTCTGGTTCGAATGGCGTGACGACGCCAACGGGGACCGCTGGCCAGACGAGGGCGAGCACAGTCCCGTGACCTTGTTCCCCCCCGACGACCTCACCGCTTCCACGGGCACCTACACGCTGCTGCTTGACGACCGCTCCGGTTTGGACGGCGAACGCGTCGCTGTGTACCTGACAGGAAGCGACGAAGCAGGCCATGTTCTGGAGGACGGAGGCACGTGGGAGCGCACCAAGCACCTGTTCATGTACGAGATCGGTCCGGACGCCGCTCCCTTCATTCCCGAGGATGCCTTCATGCTCGACGACGGGCCAAGAACCGTGCTTCATCCAGGCACCGTGTACAGCGCCAGCATCGCGCTGGAAGAACAAAACGGGCTGAGCGACCTCTCGACGGTCGAGTTCCATTTGGCGTACGACCGCCCTGCTTCCCCGATGGCCGTGGCCTACGACGTCGACACCGGCAATTGCACGTCGATGACCGATTTGGTCATCGTGGAGACCTGCCGCATGCGCGGGCAGGTGCTCAACGCCCATCCGTTCGAGAAGGACATGACCTTCGAAATCAGCTTCCAATTGGCGTGGTACACGCCAGATCTCGGTGATTTGACGCGTGTGCCAGGCTTGGTGCTCGCAGATCGGGCCGGCAACGAAGCCAATGCGGGTTTCACCGACGCTGCATGGAAATTCTCAGCGGAACTTGAGATGCCTTCGGAGGACGTCGAACTCCAACTGTCGCAAGGCACCACCCTCGAAGACGGTGCCCGTTTGACCCCGGGCAGCCGGTTCGAAGTGTCCGGGTCCTTGCAGTTCGCGGCCACCGGAGAGGCGCCCGAATTCGACTGCGAGGTTGACGTTTCGCTGGCCGGCCGTTCGACCAACGTCGTCGCAAAGAACGGCGTTTGGAACGCAGAAATGTTCGCACCTGGTTACGGAGGTACCCTCCCCCTGACGTGGGGCGTAGGCTGCCTTCCAGAAGGCGGACTCGACGTGACGGACGAAGCATCTGCCGTGCGCTGGATGGTCGTTGACGGCCTCGGGCCGGCGGTGGTCGAGGTCGTGTCACCTCTCCCCGGTCGTGCCCTTGAGCCCACCACCTACGACGTCACCCTGCTCGTGGAAGAAGAGGGAGGTTTGGATTACACCACCCTCGAGATGACGTGGTGGGTCACGGACGATTCGACCGGCGAACAACTGCGCGATGGACGTGTGCCGCTGCAACTCAAGTCGACCGACAACGTCGGTCTTCGCCTCGAAGTTCAAGGCAGCATGGATCTGTCTGGTTTGGACGCAAACATGTTGGAAGAACGCTTGACGGTCAGCGTCGCCTTGGAAGCACGTGACTTCGCTGGAAACGAAGCGGTGCATCTGCTCAATGCACGGGGCCAATCCGGTGCAGACGGTGCATGGGCGATGGTCTGGTATCGCCCACAATTCGACATCGCCCCAACGGCGGTCACGTACGGCAGCCTCGGCCTAACCACGGGCGATCAGACGGTCGTTGAAGCGGCCATTGAGAACGTGGGGACCCTCGACGGCGAGGTGGACGTGCGGTTCGAAATCGTGCAGCTTGACGGCACGCGAAGCCTGCTCCGTTCGCAGCCGGTCAGCGTCGCCCAAGGGGCGGTGGGGACGGTTGCTGTTGACTGGAAGCCAGAGGCCGCAGGCGCCCAATGGATCGAAGTGGTGCTTCCGAACGGTGACGTTGCAAGCGGTCCTGTGGTGGACGTGCGCGTGCAGCAAGAAGCCGAGTTGTCGGAGCGTATCTTTGGGACCGTTAATCCGCTGCTCGGCAGCGCCGTTGGGCTGGTTGGTCTGATCGTGGTCAGCCTCTTCCTGTTGCTCATCGCTCGTGCCACCTCGCGCCAGGGTTCGCGGGACGAGTACGATTGGAACGATGGATTCGACGACGACGAGTACGAGGACGAGTTTGACGACGAATTTGACGA
>QQSJ01000120.1:0-15936 GCA_003602635.1 Candidatus Poseidoniales archaeon | reverse complement strand
CCAGCCGTAGGCGCAGCCGCAGCAGCGAGCGCGCCTGCGGAAGCAAAAGAGACGGCAGCGTCCACCGACGGTTGGACGCAAGGCGCGGACGGCACGTGGTGGTACCACGATCCAAACGACGGTTCCTGGTGGTACCGTGGCGCCGATGGCGTGGACCGACGGCACGGCTGAAGCCGCCGCCACCCCTATGAGTCGGGTCCGAGAGTGAGGGTTGAGCCTCATGCGCATCGCCTTGCTTCAGGCCGACCCCACGGTAGGGGATCTTGCCGGGAATGCGGTTCGGCTGCTGTCCTTGGCGCAACAGGCGGCCGAAGCCGGTGCCAACGTGGCGGTATCGACCGAACTTGGCATCACAGGATACCCGCCTCGCGACCTGTTGATGTCGCCAGATTTCGTTCAAGCGGCCTTTGAGAAAGCGCGAGGTTGCAATCCTGTGATTCCGATGTTGATTGGCACGCCAGTCCCTGGTCAAGACCCCGACACCGCACCCGCGAACGGCGTGGTCGGTGTCGGTGATGGTCTGCGCGGCAAGGTCGTGGCGTTGAAGCAGCTCTTGCCGACCTACGACGTCTTTGACGAAGCCCGGTACTTCCGCCCCGGCTCCCGCCCCGGTTTGGTGCGCGGTGCTGGCGGTCTCGATTTGGGCATCACCGTGTGCGAAGACGCATGGCAGGCCGCTGGGTTGACGCCAATGGATTACGGCGTGGACCCTGTGGCTCAATTGGCCACCTTCGTCCGCCAGGACGCCACCTTCTCGGCCACGGTGAACCTCTCGGCATCGCCCTTCCACCAATCAAAAATCAACGACAGAGTGACCGTTGCACGCACTGCAGCGGCCCGGTTGGGCATGCCTTTCCTTCTGGCCAATCAGGTCGGAGGCAACGACGACTTGGTGTTCGACGGCTCGTCCATCGCCGCATGGCCAGACGGCACGGTCGTTCTGGCTCCGGCGTGGTCTGAAGGCGTCTTGACCGTGGACCTCGACGACCCCAACGGGTGCCTGTGGACGCCCTCAAACGCGGCTGACGCCTTGTGTTTGGGTGCGAACGACATCAGAACGCTGGGCCCCAACGAGAGCGTTCCAGCACCGTCTGGAGCCGAAGGGCTTGCCGACGCCGTGGTCACGGGCCTCGCGGATTACTGCCGCAAGTCGGGGCTCCAGAGGATCGTCCTCGGGCTCTCCGGCGGCATCGATTCCGCGGTCGCGGCCTGCGTGGCCGTGGAAGCACTGGGTCCAGATGCCGTTCATGGCCTTGCCTTGCCCTCCCGCCATTCCTCGCAGCACAGCAGGGACGACGCCCGCTGGACGGCGGAGTCCCTCGGCATGCGATTCTCAGAACTTCATCTCGACGCCCTTCACGGTCCTGCAGAATCCTTGCTTGGTGACGTGCTACGCACCGGCCATGCCGTTGCAGCCGAGAACCTTCAGGCCCGGCTTCGGGCGCTCTTGGTGATGGGTCATGCGAACGCAGAAGGGGCCATGGCCATCGCCACGGGGAACAAATCCGAACTTGCTCAGGGCTACTGCACGCTGTACGGTGACATGGCCGGCGGATACGCTCCGTTGGGCGATCTTTGGAAAATGGACGTCTACGCCCTTGCCGAGGTGTTCAACGCGCGCGCTGAGGCCCGCGGTCGCCCGGCTCCAGTGAGCGCATCAACGCTGACCAAACCCCCCTCGGCCGAATTGGCCCCAGACCAGCGCGACGACGACACCCTCCCGCCCTATCCGGTGCTGGATCGAATCCTCAAGGCGCACATCGAGGAAGGATTGGACCACGCCGCCATCGTGGCGCGTGGTGAAGACGCAGCGACGGTGACCGACGTGCTCGCTCGAATGGGGCGCAACGAACACAAGCGTTGGCAGATGCCCCCCGCAGCCCGCGTCAGCGTCCGAGCCTTCGGTCAAGGATGGCGCATGCCCTTGGCAGGGCGCCACGACTGGCGCGACTAAGGCCAGATGATCCATGCCTGGGTCATGGAACCGTGGCACCAGCCGTGGAGTTCGTGGCCAGACGTTCCATCATGAGCCACGAACACCAACCGTTGTTCATCGATCAACAACCCTCCATAGCGGCCCGCATCGGCGTCACCCGCAGGAAAGGGGTCGTGAAGCAGGACGTGCCCTTCGCTCGTCAGATGATGCAAGGCGGTGCCGTTTCCATCGTCGGCCAAAACGGCCACTCCGTCGAGAAAAGGAACGGCTGCACGCGGCAGCGAACCGCTCCATCCCGCCACCATTTCATGCACATGCGTCCCATTGACCGTGCCGTCCGTGCTGCATGGCTCGGCTCCGTTGGCCACGGTGACGCATGAAAACCAGAGCCGCCCGTCGTGTTCGATCGGCCCCATGTCGTCGCCGGGGTTCATCATCGTCGTCGACAGGCGCAGGACTTCATCCGTGGACGCATTCCACCGCCATAGGGAGGCATCAGCCCCGTCCAGCACGGCGTCGAACACCAGGCCTCCGTTCAACGGCACCAGCCCGAAGGTGGTCCCGACGAAGGCCGGAGCTTGCCCGCTTCCGCTTCGAACCAAGTGGGTGATCTGACGTGGCGGTTGCGCTGGATCAAGGTGGATCAGTTGCCGGCCTTCCGGCGTCGTTCCGACCACCACGATGCCTTGGTCAACCGCCACGCCGTCCGCAGGCGAGGATGAACCAGAGGCCCAGACGTCGAAGGTCTGCACCGTGCCGTCGGCATGGATCAGCGCAGGCTCGACGTCGCCTGCAGCGCTTTCTGCCTCCATCCACAGGCCTTCTTCGCTGACCGTCACCACATCGAGTCCCATGCGTTGAACGCCCGCTGCCCATTGCCGCAAGGCGTCCCCTCCGGAAAAGGCAGGATGCAGATCGAGGGTCATGGTCCCGCTGACTGTTCCGTCCGTCCACCACGGCAATCCAACGCCTCCAGGGCGCGTGAGGACGTACCCGTCCAACCATGGTACGAGCGTGCTGCCACCGTCCACGGTGCTTCCAGAAGCGTCGGCGGTCAGGCGCACAGGCGCCATGCTCGTTCGGTTGAACGCCCACAGGTCATGGTGGCCGCTGGCGCCCGTCGCATCGAACACCACGTCGGCACGTTCGCCACCGTCGTGCAGCCCAAGGTGCAGCCCAGGTTGTGCGTCACCGCTTGGATTGAGGTCCACCACCAGATGCGGCGCCTGCCAACCAGCGTCGAACAGGTGCAATTCACACCCGTGAACGCCGTCGACCATGGCGGCATAGAGACCGCCGTCGATGTGGTTCATGGCGTCACATGACGGACTGAATGAGTCCGCGATTCCGGTTCTCAAATCCGAGAGCGGTCCGGCGCGAAGGTCGGTCGCACAGATGCGCACCGTCTCGTCGATTTCTTCGGATTGCAGCACGCCATCGTGTGCGAGGCCACCGAGTCCGTCGTCCACGCCGATGTGAAGCAGCAGGCCAACGGGGCACACGCCCGCATCAGGAAGCGCAGAGACGATCAAACTGGAGGGGCCGTCCTGTCCGTCTTCGCCGTCGGCTCCGTCCACGCCGTCTTGACCTTGAGGGCCGCTGGCCCCGGGGCTTCCTTCTGTCCCTGCGCAGAGGTGCGATGCATCGAGCACCTCTTCCTCGTCAAGCACACCGCTGGCGTTGAGGTCCAATCCCCATTGGTACGCTACGCCGCCTTCAGGACACACGTCACCCGGCGGCAAGGGGGCGGACGACATGAGAACGCTCAATCCGTTTGCTCCCGGTGACCCCGTGTTGCCTCTGGTGCCGTCGCAGACCGGCATGCTGCCCTCAAGTTCCGTGGATTGCAGCACGCCGTCGGCATTGACGTCCTCGCCGTAGGACAGCACGACGCCAGAGATCGGGCATGCATCACCGGCTTCTTCGGTGACGATCAGCACCGACGCGACCGAGGCCGTGTTCAGATCCGCTTCAGGAAGCCACAAGCCGGCCGCTGCAAGGCCCAAGGCAAGCAGAAGAAGACCGGCCTGAACCACGGCCCATGCTTTTCCTTCCTGTGGTTCTTCCTCGTCTTGTTGCTGTTGCGAAGAGGCGAATTGTGTGTTGTTCATGGCCTCCGATTCGACGTCTAAGGTAACAAAACCTCTGCCGAAATTCACGCCAAGGCTCCGGCAGGCTTGAGGGCCTTCCTCCACGACCAAAGGGCATGGACCTGCCCGAGCGCTTGCAGGCACAGCTGAACGGGGAGGAAGGGCCGACCCGTCAGAAAGGGGCACGCTTGGTCGTTGACTTGGCCTTGACCGCGGGGGCTTCCTCCTTTGTGGAGGTCAAGGATTCGCACGTTTCTGGCGTGTCGGTCATCACCGGCGGAGACGGCCTCATCCGATTCCTCGAAGACTTGACCCAAGACGGTGGGCCCGGTGTCAGCATCCCCACGACGCTGAATTCCGCCGGATGCGATGCAGACCGCATGGAGGAGATGGACCTCGGGCGCGAAGGTTTCCTGGAGGCTCAACTCGGCATCGTCGATGCCTACACCAAACTCGGCATCCGGCCCACGCTGTCCTGCACCCCCTACGACCGAGGTCATGAGTTGGAGGAGGGGATTGCCTGTTGGGCCGAATCCAACGCCGTGTGCTACGCCAACTCATGGACCAAGATGCGGACCAACCGCGAATCAGGCCTCTCCGCCTTGGCGACCGCCCTGACCGGCTTTGCACCCCGCTGGGGCCTGCATTTGGACGAACATCGCCTCCCCAACATCCGGGTTGAGGTCACGGCCACCCTGTCCACTCTGGCTGATTATTCGATCCTCGGCGATTGGATTGGCGCTCAAGCCCAACCCGGTTGGTCGATGCCATGGGGTCCAATGCCGCTGATCATGGGGCTTGAGGCGGGCATGACCTTCGCAGAGCGAAAGGCGTTGACCGCTGCTGCAGCGAACTACGGAACCCCCATGCTTTGGGTCAACGGCATCTCTGCGGAACCTCCGCTCGAGCGCGACGGTGACGGGTGGGCCGAGCCGGAAGGTGGATGGCAAGGAACCCTTGTGTTCGACGACGATGCGCTGGTCAAGCGAAGCGAGGAACTCGCACCAAAGGGGACCGTTGACCTCGTCGTCATCGGTTGTCCGCAAGCCTCGCTTGAGGAGATCCGTCTGACGGCCGCTGCGGTGCGTGCGCACGCAGAAATGGGTTCACGCATCCCTGACGGGCGGTTGTGGATGTTCACCAGCAAGGAAAATCACGCTTTGGCCGAGGCGGACGGTTCGTTGGCGTTGCTCGAAGAGAGCGGGGCCGTGGTGCTGAAGGACACCTGCCCGGAAGTGACGCCCTACAACCGCGAGCGATTCAACCACCTGCTGACCAACTCGATGAAGGCTGAGCATTACCTCACCAGCGGGCTCAACCGCATCCCGACGAGCGTGGCCGACATCCAAACATGCGTGGCTCATGCCTTCGATGCAACGTTGGCGGAGGGGCCTCGTCCCGAATTGGGCGACCGTACGCATCACGTGCCTCAATCCAACGTGGCCTTCCAAGACGGCACCTGTGACCTCACGGGGGCAGGTCTCTCGTCCCAACCCACCTACCGTGTGGTCGGGCGGGCCATGGTGACTGACGTACCGATCACCTACCTCGGCTACGTCGACCGCGACACGGGTGAAATCGATGAGCGCGGTCATCCTTTGGACGGACGTCCCATCGAGGGGAAGGTCCTGATTTATCCAAAGGGCTCGGGTTCCACCGTGGCACCTTACGTGCTCATGGGGCTGATGTACCGTGGTCGTGGGCCCACGGCGATCGTCAACCGTGACGTCTGCCCGTTGTCTCTCCCCGCTGCTTCGTTGCTCGGCCTCCCGTACGCCCACGGGTTCGGTGAGGACCCGTGCCTCGCGGTGAACGACGGTGATCTGGTGGAAGTGGTCCGTGAAGCGGGCGGCGAGGTTCACGTGCGCGTCCTTGAACGGGCCGAACGCCAAGGGTGAGGGCATGGATCCTGTCCTGGTCACCGGCGGCACCGGCTTCCTCGGTTCCCATTTGGTCGACCTGTTGCTTGACCGTGGGCATGAGGTCGTCGTGTTGGACAACGGTTCACGTTCGTCCCTCACGACCTGCCCTGACGGCGTGCATCTCGTGAACGGGGACGTGCGTTCGCCTGAAGCATGGTCGGCGGTTGAAGAGGCCGTAGGGCCTTGTTCGTTGATTCACCACCTCGGAGCCATCAACGGGACGGCTCGCTTCGATCGAGAGGCCGCCGCCGTCATCGACGTCGCCGTGAACGGGGCCCTGCAGGCCATCAAGGCAGCAGAGCGTTGGGGTGCAAGGTTGGTTCTGGCTTCCTCACCAGAAGCCTTTGGCGACAACCCGCATGCCATGCAAACCGATGATCGCTCCATCTTCACGCCGCCTGGCGAGCACCTCAGGCATTCCTATGGAGCCTCGAAGTACCTCGTGGAGGTGTTGGCGGAGGACGCAGTTCATCGCGGTCTTGACGTCCGAATCGCGCGACCGTGCAACGCTTACGGCCCAAGGGCCAGCGCGGGAGAGAACGGACAGGTGGTGGCGATGATGTTCGAACGCGCCACACATGGCCGTCCCTTGGACGTGCACGGGGACGGTCTCCAAACGCGTTGTTTCACGTGGGTGGGGGACGTTGTGAATGGATTGGAAATGCTCGGAAGGCTGGACGAAGCCGTGGACGGCACCGGCTCTCTCGCCGGCGCAGCGTTCAATTTCGGCACGACCGTGGAAACGAGCATCCTCGATCTCGCAACACGCATTGCGTCGTTGACCGGCGCGGACGTGCACCTCGAAGGAAGCGGCCATCCCGGCGACGTGAAACGTCGACGACCAAACCCGACAAGCACTGAAACACGGCTTGGATGGCGGGCAGCCACGTCGTTGGAGGAAGGCCTTCAGCGCACGTGGAGCGACCTTCAGGGCGTACGATGATCGACCACCTGCGACCATCCCGTCGGGCTGGCCATCAGTCGGTCAAGCCCATGTTGGCAAAGCACGTCGAGGGCATCGGCGTTGAGCGCCGCTGAGGGGAGATGGACTTCGTCCACCTTGAAAACCACCAAACGGGCGACGGCGTCTGGGAGCGACCGTTCCTCCACCATCGTGACCCGGAGCGCAGCGGCGGCCCGGTCGAGGTAGGGGTTACCCTCCTCGTCCAGGGCATGAGGTACAGAATCCCATTCAGAAGTGCCTCTGGGCACGTTTTGGGCCGTGTGCTCCACCAAGGTGGCGTCGTCAGGGCCGCTCAGCAAGAGGTACAGGGTGGCGGTTGGGTGGTCTCGCAGGTTGAGCAACGTGTCTCGTGCCCGGCCTTTTCGGTCGCTCGACAGGGACATGACGACCAGTGGCGGGCTGTTTGAGACCACGCTGAGGGACGTCATCGGGGCCAAGTTATGCCGCCCGGAGGCATCCGTCGTCGCAACCAGCACAAGCGGTCGGGGGGACAGGGTCGCGGTCAGCAGCCTTGCTCTTTCTCGATGATCGAGCTCGTCGAGGCGCGTTACAGAACGGTCACTGCCGAGGCGAAGCGGCGTGCGTGCAGGGCCGTTGTGGTCCTCACCGTCGAACCACGTGTCCAATCGTCCTGCTTTGACTTCGTCAAGCGCGAAGGCGGTGTGCGCTCTGTAGGCTTCCCAATCCGCGGTGTCCTCGCCACGTTCGTTCTTGCGTTCGATGGACGACGCAGCATAGGTGATGCAGCGTTCGAGGAACGCGGCGACCGTACGTTGTCCATCATCGTCCAGAACGTCACGCTCCGAGTCCAAGTTCGCGCATCAGCATGTCCACGTGACCTTTGGCCCGAACGTTGTACCGCGCCCAAGAAAGCGTACCGTCCGGTGCAATCACGAACGTGGAGCGGGAGCATCCCATGTACTCCTTGCCGTAGTTCATCTTCAGCCGCCATGTGCCAAACGTTTCGTGCAGGCTTCCGTCCTCGTCCATCAACAGCGGGAAATTCAGTTCTTGCTTGGTGGCAAACTTCTCGTGGGATGCAGCGCTGTCTTTTGAGACGCCCCAGACGACGTAGGACTCGGTGTTGAGTCGAGCCATGTTGTCGCGGAAGTCACAGGCTTGCGTGGTGCAGCCAGGCGTGCTGTCACGTGGGTAGAAGTAGAGGATCACGTGTTTTCCTTCGCTCAACGTCGTGGACAGGTCGTAGGTGGTGCCCTCAGCATCGTTGGCCGTGAACTTCGGTGCCGGTTGTCCTGCTTCGAGGGTGATGGGGTCGCTCATGGTGTGAGGTGAGGCGGCAGCGGTATGAACTGTTGGTCACCGCCAAAACGCCAAATCTTCCTTGCATGGGCCGTTTATTCAGAACGGGTCATTCGTCTTTCACATCGGGTCAAGTCCCATGTGACTGGCGATTCTTTCAAGAACCGGCAGAAAGGAAAGCAAAGCATGGCAGCGGTCCGAATGTCGCGTCGCTGCCGACGCTATCTCAAGCGAATTCAGCGTGCTCCGAGCCGGTATGCCCTCCAAGAAATCGCGTCTTCCATCCAGAACGACCTTGATCGTCGCCACCTTTCGTACGACGAAGCGCTGAATCTGGGCAACGTGATTCAGCACCATGCCGATCGGCTCCCCGGCGACACCATCGTCTACGCCATCTCAGACAGGGACGCGTACAGGCGAACCTTGGAACTGTACCTCAAGGACGCCGTGCTGTCCCGCACCGAGCAACTGCTCCTGTGGGAAGAGCGTCGCCGACTGGGCATCAGCGACGCGGAGCACGACCGCTTGCTGAGCCAACTGGTTGAACAAATGAAGCGACAAGGCAAGACCGTCGCCGTTCACGCATTCAAGAGGGCGAGCGCATGACGTTTGGCTCCCGCGTGGCATCGCTGGGCCTCGTCGCCCTTCTGCTGGTCACCCTCGCTGTGCCGATGGTGACGCCTCCTGCTGAGGCCACCTCCGGGCGCGCAGGCCCCGACTTCAGCGTGAGCGGGCTGACCTTGGACAACAACGGATCGGTTCAGGTCAACGAAGGAGGGCTCATCACCATCATCGCTGCACCCGGCGACCACACCGTTCGGATCGAGGTGGCCAACGTTGGCACCCTCGCAGGCAGTGCGACGCTCACGCTGGTCCACCAAGGTTCGCCCACGGCCTTCGAGGTCGACGTGGACCAGATGTCCACTGGCAACCTTGCGCCCGGAGCAGCCCCCTCGGTCTACATGATGACCTGGAACGCGGCAACAGGCGAGAATCAGACCTTGTACGCACGCGTCTCGTCGTTGCAAGACGGGAACACGATGAACGATGAACGTGTGTTGGAGCTCGACGTTGAGCGTTACCTCGAAGGCAACACGATCGGGCCAATCCACCCCCTTCCGAGCCCCGGCCAATCCGTGGCTCGGCTCTCTCTCGGGCACCACGACCTCTCTGTGGCCGTGAAGAACGACGGCGTGGTAGCCCTCGGCGCCTCCATGGATGTGGTCCTCACTCCGTTGGCCGGTGGACCTGCTCAAACCCTCACGTCCAACGTGATCCCGTCGCTTGAGCCAGGCTCGTTGAATGACCCGGCCGAGTCCGAACTCCTCCTCGTCTCGGTGGACGCCACCGCCTTGTCCGGTGGATGGAACGTCACCATGACCGTGACCTTCACCGGACCGTCGTGGACCGATGTCGTTCCGGTGGCCGCCTTCGACGTCATCTTCTCTGACTATGCGGCCATGTTTGATTCATCGCCCCAAGACCGAACGTTGCAGCCGGGGACCAGCAAGCTGCTTACGTTTAGCCTCACGAACACCGGCCAGCAGCTCGACAACTGGAACATTGCCACGCACAGCCTTCAGACGTGGTCTGACACCTCCTCCTGGCCGTTGAACACCGGCCCCATCTCACCGGGGAATTCCCTCGAATTTGTCGCCAACGTAGAAGTCCCGATCACCGCTGCACGAGGCACCACCGAAGTGCTGACGGTGACCTTCACCTCCCAAGGTTCCAGTCCGCAGTATGCGCTTCAGGCCGTGGTCAGCATCACGGCCGGCGAACTCTACCTCGCGGCCGTGGACCTTGACAACACCAGCGTCAGCGTGGTGCCGGGCTTGCCCACCGACATCGGGCTCAACATCACCAACGACGGCAACGTCCCCACCAACTTCCAACTCACCGCAGGATTTTCACCCTCGCCCCTCGGCTGGAACGCGGAGATTTCTGTCCCACAAACAGGCTATCTCGACCCCGGCGAGACCACCCGCATCAAGGCCATCGTGACCCCCGCTCACATCAGTTCCCCCCTCGACCCGGCCGAACGCAATCAGGAAGGCGACCTCGTCACCCTTTGGGTCGGCGCTTCCGCCGTCAACGGCGTTCCCGTGACGGACCAACAAGATCTGACCGTGGCGCCTGTGATCGTCGTGGACCCGGGCTTGGAAACCGACCTCCTCGAACTCACAGAAGCCGAGGTTCGCGCCTCCCGCTTCGGCATCGGCTACGACGCATTGGTGCCAATGGACCTCGAGGTCCGGCACAACCTGATTCAGGACGTCAACGAATTGGTCAACGCATCCGTGGCCGTCTCCGACCTGCGCTTCACGTCATACGGCGGCGCAGGAGGCTTTTCCGAAACAGCCCGCTGGTCGTTCACGCCGTCGCCTGAAAACGCGACCAACATGACGCTGGGGACGACCAACCCCGCCGTCCTCTCCGTTCAGGGGCCGTCCGACGGCCTCCCCCTCGCCGGCCTCTTGGAAGCCGACGTGACGGTCACGCCAAGCCTGTCAACCACCCACACCCTCAGCGGGGTCAGCGCAGCAGCGGTGACCAGAACCGTGAGCGTCACGGTCCCCGGAATCAACGACGGCGAGGTCATCGACGGTGGTGTGCGAACGGCCGACGTCGGAGTGGCCTCCACCTTCCCCATTGGCATTCAAAACCTCGGCAACGACGTTTCGAACTACACCATCAGCCTCCTCAACACCCTTCCAGTGACGTGGTCCGCCACGCTCGGGGCTTCGGGTGGCCTCATGACCACGGTGAGCAACTTGCCCTCGCCTGTCGCGGTGTACCCCGACATCAACGACAACCACAAGACCACGTTCGATTTGACGGTGACCTCGGACCCCTTGGCTCAAGCCGGCTCCATCACCTATGTGGACGTCGAGGTGTCCAACACCGACAACGGCGAGGTGCTCGGACAAGCCGCGATTCCAATCACCGTGGAAGCCTTCGTGGACGCGACCCTCGATCCAGCCTACCGCTTGGTGAACCTGAGCGTCTTCGAAACCCCGTTGACCAGCCTTACCATGATGAACACAGGAAACACGCCTGCCGAGTTCAACGTCGAAATCGTCGATCCTGACGACGAGGTCGACTTCACGCTCACAAGCAGCACTTCTGTTCTGATCGGTGCCGGATTCAGCGACGGCGTCAAGGTTCAACTCACCCCAACCGAGGAGGCTGCAGCGGACGTGAATTATTCCGCGACCGTCATCGTCACGGTGGTCGATGGGCCGGTCCTCCAAGCCGTGATTCAAGCCAACGTCAGCGAAATGGACGACGTGGCCTTGGTCTTCGACCCTACGCTCGACGACGACGGAGGCAGCAGCGGCGTTCAACACAACGCCGTTCCTGGAACCACGGTGGCCTTGCCGTTCACGCTCACCAACGGAGGCAATTACCTCGAGGACTTGGTCTTGGAGACCCAAGCCGACGACGGTTGGGGTGCCAGCCTTGACATGACCACGGCACAGCTTGCCATCGACGAGGAATCCACGGGAACCCTCACCGTGGCGGTTCCTGCCCTCGGTGGCGCCGCTTCCTTGGACCGCGGCGACGTGCACCAAGTGCTGATTTACGTCAACGACACCAACACCGGGGCCTTGCGAACGGTTGGGTCCGTCGACGTGGTCATCGCGCCGTTGTTCGACATTTCAAGCCCCGACTGGCCCGAACTTCTCTTGTTCCACCGCGGTCTTTCGCAAGGCATCACGGCCTCGGTGAAGAACGTGGGCAACGCGGACATCGACGTCAACGTCGATGTGGCTCTCTTCCGCCCCGGCACGAGCCAAGTCAGCGAGGATTGGGTCCTGGGCAGCCCTTCCTCCCAGGTGGTGACCCTCCGACGTGGCGTGAACACCGACCTCAACGTCATCGTTGAACTCGTTGAACTCGAGCCATTGATGTCGCTTCAAGGCGAATTGCGTGTGACCTTGACGCCGGTCGACACCAGCGTCAGCGGCTCTGCCGTGTTGGAAACGAATCTCGCCGTATCTAGGATGTTCCAGAACGAGCCGGACACGTTCATGCCCGGTCTGGACAACGGCGTGGAGAACCGTCCCTTCATGTGGACCCACATTCCTGCAAGCGCCTCGACGGCTGCGGTGTATGAGCTCGAATTGTGCTCGGCACAACGCCTCATCCAACCGGCGATTCTCGCCCCTGACATCGACGCCTCTGACCTGCTTTGGGATTTCGAACTCGTGACCGGAAGTGGCGCTGATCAGGCTCACGCCCTCGATCTTGATGCAAGCGGCTGTGCTGGGAACGACCTCATCACGCTCCCTCTGCGTCAGGCGTGGGAAACGACCGGCGCTCCGACCATGGCGGTCGACGCCCCTGACCGCCCCAACTTGCTTCCAGGAGATGGGTGGGACTTGACCTTCCGCTTGTACCATCCAAACGAGAACGCAGGCTACACCGAGTACACGGAGGCCACCTACCGCTACACCTTGGACACGAAGGCCGACCCAGCCTTTGACCTCGAAGGGGTAAGCAAGGAGTGGAGCATCACCGGCGACCGCCTGATGGAAGGCGTCGCCACCAATCTCAGCCTCGAACTCGTGAACTACGGGACTTCCGTGGCCACGTTGATTCAGCCGACCTTGACCTGCGATGGGGCGGAAGTCATGGCTGAAGCGCCCATGATTCCGCTGCTGTTTGCCGGTGAATCCGCCAACGTGCAGTGGGAGATTCAACCTGACAGCATGGACTGGTGGCTCAGTTCGTCCCAACTGCGATGCACCGCGGGTTGGACGTCGCCGACCTACGACACCCTCGGGGACGAAGCCGACAACAACATGCTGATCATCGAAGAAGAAGTGGTTGCGTGGTCTCCACGGCCGATCGTCGTCCTGGCTGGAGCTGCAGCAGGGCTGCTCCTTGCAGCCCTCTTCGTGGCGCTGCGCAATCAGAACGACAACTTCCGCCTCGCCGCCGTCTACGCAGGTCTGCTTGGCCTTGGATTCTCCTTCCACCTCCTTTCCATCGTGTGGTGGGGTCCCGTGATCCTCACCGTGGCTGCCCTTTGGACGTGGCGCATGAGTTGGCGTGCTTCGGAAGAATTCCGCGTGTTGCACGAAGATTACCAGCGGCAACGTAAGGGCCTCTCAACGATGTACGCCGACCACTTCGAGGCCTTGAGCGACACGCAGCGGGCGCTGACCACCATTCTGGCGCTCCCAATTTTCGGTTTCATGCTCATCGTCATGGGCGTGCCCGCTCAGGTGCCGGAAAACAACCTCAACGGGGCCACGCTGCTTGCGTACCTCATCGTGGTGTCCTTCGGGGTCATCTACATCCTCCGCCGCAGCAACAGGACCTACGGCCGCATTTACGGGCGTTTGACCGACATCGAAACTGCATCGGCGCGCATTGAGCGTGACTTGGCCGATCCTGCGCGCCTGCTCGGCGACCTTGCCGAAGACGGCCTCGGTTTGGCCGACCTTTTGGATGAAGCAAGCCAGGCTGCGCGCGAGATGAGCGACTCCGTGGACTGGGACGATCAGGAGGTGGCCGACGATGCCTGAGAAGGAGGAAGTCGTCTTGTCCGAAGAGGAGCCCTTCGACCTCCCCGAGGAGAAGGACGTGCCTTCCGAGGACGCGGTGCCCTTTGAGGAGGCCTCCGGCGCAGACGAGGAGATCCTCGACGACGACGAACCCTTTGACGAGGTTGAATTTGAGGCCGAAGAAGACGGCCCAGCCGTGGCTTCAGCCCGCCGCGACCTCAATTTGGCGGTCAACACCGTGTTGAACCAGCAAGTCAACTCCCTTGCGCGGACCGAACTTGACGTGGCCGAAGCCCGTGCTCACCTGAACAGCCACCGTCTTCGTCGGGCCCTCAAAACCGTCCTTCGTGCTGAGAAGGCCTTGGAGGACCTGAAGGAATCCGTGCTCCATCTACGACGTTCGATGGCCCTGTTGCACCGCCTGCTCAAGGAAAAGTCCCATGTTTCACACGGTGAAGTTGAGCACATCCTGCTTCGTCTTCGTGACGCAACCAGTGCCGCAGAAGCCGGTGAGGTTGGAACGGCTGCCGGCGAGGTCGAAGGCTTGGTCGACGACCTGATCGGCGGAGACACCTCCACCTTGAACCCCTTCCTCTTCCGTCACTTTTGGCTGGGCATCGACACCCGCTGGCCCGCCGGTGGTGACATGGGCGTGATGATCGTCCGCATCATCAACGACGGCCCCATCACCCTCCCCATGATGCGCATGCATCCGCCGGTGCCCGCCGGCTGGACGTCAGACCCCGAACTGATCGACGTGCCCAGCATTGCGCCCGGTGGCAACCTCCCGGTCCGCTTCGAAATCACCGCTGACCGCCGTTACGGCGCCGATGAGATTCCTCTGGCCAGGAAACTGGCCCTCGCCGTCGGGTACGAAATGCGCTCCGGCGACATCGTGTGCACGGTGCGTGCGCAAAATCGCTCGATGGAACCCTTGGTCGATGTCCTCATCGATCCGTGGTTCCCACCGGGCTACACGTCCGATGCACTGCCCATGCTCCCACGCCTCGAACCTGACGAGGTGGCGCACATCCGTATTCCACTCCGCATTGACATCGGTGGGCCTCGTGAAGGCCCATCTTCCAACTCCACCCCCGGACGCCGGGGGGGACAAAAACACAACATGAGGTGAACAAAAATGAACAACGAACGAAAAGAAACGCGCGATAACGCCGCGGCGATTGGGATTGGTGCGATGATTGTCTTCATCGCACTCATCCTTGTGGCTGCGGTTGCGGCGGCGGTCATCATTCAGACCGCTGAGAAGCTGCAACAGAACGCCCAGTCTGCGGGTGACGACACGCAAGAACAGATGTCCACGAAGGTGGTCCTGCTCTCGACCGTCATCTGGGACATGACCGGTGGTACGGAGACGATCTTCAGCACCTTCGAGCTTGCTGCTGGCAGCAACCCCGTGGTGCCTGGGGACGTGTCCTTCACCGTCGTCTGTGACGACGGTGCTGGTGGTACGGCCTTCGCTGCCGGAAACTTCGGCGGCGCTGAAGACCACACCGGTGATGGAACCGGCGGTGCTCTTGCCTCCCTCGATCCCGGTACGACCTACATCGTGCAGATGGACATTTCCAACTGCGCGCCCGCGGCCAACACAGCCAACATCCTGGTGTTGAGCGTCGTCGGTGGCGGTCAGACCTACGAAGAACTCCAATACGGAAGCGACCCGAGTGTCGGGGACGTCGTCGTCTGAGGTGATTACCATGAAGAACACGAACATGAAGAACAACAACACGCAAGAACAGGACACCATGGCCGCGATCGGCATCGGTGCGATGATCGTTTTCATCGCATTGATCCTCGTTGCTGCCGTGGCTGCTGCGGTCATCATCCAGACCGCGGAGAAGCTCCAGCAGAACGCCCAGTCGACCGGTGAGGACACCACGGACGAAATGTCCGGCAAGGTGCAGATCCTCAACGTCTTCGTCAACGACGGTGCAGCATCCTACGAGATCTACTTCCGTCTCGCTGCTGGCAGCGACGATACGGCTGACACCGACATCCTGTGGCAGGTCTCCTGCGACGACGGTGCAGGCACGTTCCAGTACATCGCCGACAACTTCGGCGATGCATCTGGTGGCTCGGTCATCGACCTCGGTGACAACGCTGCTGCTGACGTCGATGACGTCGAGGCCGGTACTGCGTACCGCTACACCCTCGACGCCAACGACGGTGGCGGCAACGACTGCAGCCCTGACGCGCTCTTCGCGGCCAACGTCAAGGCCACGCTGTACAT
>QQSJ01000012.1 GCA_003602635.1 Candidatus Poseidoniales archaeon | reverse complement strand
GTGGCGCTGATCGGCAACGAGATGGTTCCCATCCCGATTCCTGAGGCTTCCATGCACTTCCCTGAAGACCTCGGGATCGCTTCACCGGTCAAGAAGCTCAAACTCGCCGACCTTAGCTGAGCCGATTCAGCCATCCATCCGGCACATTGACCCGGTGGTTCGAAACGCTTGGGCGTCAAGGCTTGCTGGCGTCAAGCATATACCGAGGCCGTTGAATTTCGCGGCATGAACCGCTTGCTGTACATCTTGATGGCGCTGATGCTCCTTTCCTGCCTCCCGTCGGCGCAGGCACAAAACCCCCCAGGGCAGGTGCAACTGGAATGCTCGCCCGCCATCACGCTCGATGCCTCTCCAGGGACAGACAACAACTCCATGGAGGTCATGTGCACCATTTCGAACCCTCATTCCGAGGATGAAGAGATCCACTTGAGCGGCAGCAACGACCCCAACCTGTCGCTTGGGTTCCTCGAAGGCACGGAATTCAACGTCTCCGCCGGGGAATCGGTCGTTGTGAACGTCACCGTTGCAGCAGACGAAGGCATCGACAACGCCACCTATCAGGTGAGCGTCACGGCCAAGGTCTACAGCGTGAACAACGTGCCTTCACCGAGTACCATTGAGGACACCAGCACCATTTTGGTGCATGTTTCTGCTTACAACGCCTACACCGTCGGTTACGATGCACCCCTGACCTTCACCGTTGGATTGAACGACGACAGTCCAACCATTGGTGATGCACTCACACTGCAGCACAACGGCAACGCCATGGAAGGTTTCCAGATCAACCTGACCGCACTGAACGAGGCCCTCGCGCCGCACAACCTCACCGCGGTTGCACCGGCGGTCACCATCATGGTCGGCACTGGAGAGGCCGGACCAACAAGCTTCGAGATTTTGGTCGGCCCGCCCTCCGGTGAGACCCTGAACATGTCGTCGTGGGAAGCCTTGCAGAACGGCTCGTTCCGGTTGACGCTCAGTTCAACGATCACCGTGGACGCTCAAGCCGAGGGTGTGCCGTGCCATGCGTGCGCCCCGACCGTCGACGCCCAAATCGAAATCTACGCCGTCGAATCCATCGTTGATGTTCAAGTGCTTGAGAACGAAAGCCCGGTCCCCTCGGTCGGCGTGTTCGCCACCTTGGCGATGATTTCCCTTGCGGGCATCGCGATGGGCAGAAAGCACGCTTGACCTTGTTCAACCAAGGCGCGTGAAGCTGCCGTCCGGCATCATCTGCCACCGCGTTCCATCGGGTTGGACGTAGATCGTCTGGCCCGTCGACTGGTCGTAGGTGCCACCCGGTTGGAGGCCGGTGTAATCGGGCACCGTCGTCGGTTGCGCGGGAGGCGGCGGCGCGGTCTGCATCTGCGTCGGAGGAGCGGGCGCGTGCACCACTTGCTGCGGCTGAACCGCCGGTTGAGGTTGCACCGCGGCCGGCGCAGCGGGCTGCACCATCGGCTGCTGAACGGCCGGTTGTGGTTGAACCGCAGCCTGAGGCATCGCCTGTTGTGGCTGTTGCATCATTGGCTGCGCCATCGTCTGCTGCTGCACCATCGGCTGCATGCCCATGGCGGGTTGCTGGACCATGCCAGCCTGCATGCCAGGTGCGGCCAAATTGGGCTGCAAGAAGTCCTTGCCACCGGCATCGCCACGTCCGCGCATGACCAGGAAGGCCACGGCAGCGGCAAGGATCAGCACGCCAAGGCTGGAACCGACAATGACGCCCACGTTGGACGATTGGCCCTCGGAAGAGGAATCATCGTCTTGGTCGTCGTCGCCCGTGGTACCATCGCCAGAGCCATCGCCGTCGCCGTTTCCATCACCGTTGTTGTCGCCAGCACCGCTGCCAACGTCTTCGGACGCCGTGTCCGCACCGTCGTGTTCCTCGGTGTTCCCAGACACAACCGCGTCGTCGTTCGCGGCTTCTGCTGTGCCGTCAAGGGTTGAGGATTCGGTCACGAAGACCACAGAGGCTGAGTGCGCGATGCCGCCGTCGAGGCTCACCACGTTGAGTTGAATCGTGTAGTTGTGGCGGGGGATGGTCTCGTCCACGGTGAAGGCCACGTCAAAGGTCAGGTCGCCGTTCGCGTCGATGGCCCCCCACGTAATGACCGCGCTCTCAAGCAGGGCTTCGTTGTAGGGTTCGATGATGATGTCCACCACGCCTCCAAGGGCGAGGTCCAAGCCGTTGTGTGCGTCGATGGCGCCGCCGATGGACAGGTCGCCGTCGATCAGTTCCTGTTCACGGTTGTCAAGCTCCACGGAGAACTCAGGAATCTCCGTGACGGTGAAGGTGATCTCGTCGGAACGAACGGTATCACCAGACGTCCCGGAAACGACCACGGTGTAATCGCCGACCGTGAGGTTGTCTGGAAGGGTCAGCGTCAGCACGGCCATGAAGGGCGCAGAGCCACGGGCAAAGTCGAGTTCACCGGTGATGCCGAGGCCTTCTGGAACCACCACGGAGAGGCTCACGTCTGCCCCAAAGCCGTTCACGGGTTCCACAAAGATGGGTGTGGGGACCACCCACGGAACGCCACCAGGCACCATGATCCATGGATCCATCGTCGCGATGGCGAAATCAGGGTCGTTGTCAACGGTGAACGGCACCGTCACGGCACGTTCTCGTCCGTCCTGCGTGCCGGTGATGGTCAAGGTGTACTCGCCGCTGCTCATGTTCATGGTGTCCACCACGACCGCCCCGAGCTCATCGAGTCCAAGGGTCGGGGTGCTGAAGGTCACTGGTGCGTTGTCCGCATTGACCGTCGCGCTGAGGTTGACGCTGGCGTCGAATTCGTTGAATCCGACGGTCGTGATCCACGCTGCGAAGGGCAGGCCCATGCGTGCGACATCATCGACGACGCTTGGGAGGAGGGTGAAGTCGGGCGTGGCCCAGTCGTTGTTGCCTTCACGTCCGGCGAAGGTTTGGATGCCGTTGGCGGTCAGCGTGGTCGAATTCACGGTGAAGTCCTGCGTACCCAGATGACGGTGGTTGAGAGGAAGGGCATCAGAGCCTTCCATGTCGATTGACATCAGCGTGCAGCCGCCCATTTCCACGGACAGGGACATCGTACCAGAACCGACCGTTGCCTCGCTCCAGACCGTGCCTTCTGACAAGGGGAAGTTGAACGCGTCCAAGCCGCCGTCGGCGTACACAAGATCGGAACGAATCACGGTCTTCTGGCTCAT
>QQSJ01000119.1 GCA_003602635.1 Candidatus Poseidoniales archaeon | reverse complement strand
CTCGAAATCTACGACGTGGACGGACAACCCCAGATCGAAGTGAAGGCCACGGCCGGAAACAACATGCTCGGTGGCGACGATTTCGACGAGACCGTCATCGAATGGCTGTTGGCTGAATTCAAGAAAAGCACTGGCATTGACCTCTCCGGCGACTCTCAGGCCATGACCCGCCTCAAGGAAGCCGCTGAAAAAGCCAAAATCGAACTCTCTGGCACCCAGCAAACGCAGATCAGCCTCCCCTTCATCACCATGCGCGACGGCAATCCTGAGCATCTGGACATGAGCCTCGCCCGAAGCACCTTCGAGCAACTCACCGCTGGGCTTGTTGAGAAGACGATGGCCCCGACCCGTCAGGCCATCAAGGACGCAGGCCTGAAGGCCAGCGCCATCGACAAAATCATCCTGGTGGGCGGTTCTACGCGCATTCCTGCTGTGCAGGAAGCCATCGAGAAGGAAACGGGCAAGTCGCCCTACAAGGGCATCAACCCCGACGAAGCGGTCGCTTTGGGCGCTGCGCTCCAAGCCGGCATCATCGCCGGAGACCAAGGCGTCTCTGACGTGCTCCTGCTCGACGTGACCCCGCTGACCTTGGGCATTGAGACCCTCGGAGGCGTGACGACCACGATGATCGAGCGCAACACGACCATCCCCACCCGACGCTCGGAGACCTTCTCGACCGCCACCGACAACCAGCCAGCGGTGGAAATCCACGTGCTCCAGGGCGAGCGTGAATTCGCCAAGGACAACGTGACCTTGGGCCAGTTCCACCTTGTTGGCTTGCCCCCCGCCCCACGTGGCATGCCCCAAATCGAGGTCACCTTCGACATCGACGCGAACGGCATCGTCAACGTGAGCGCCAAGGACCTCGGCACCGGCAAGGAACAGTCCATCCAAATCGAGTCCCAGACGTCCCTCAGCGAAGACGAGATCAAGGCAAAAATCGCTGAGGCAGAGGAATTCGCAGAAGCCGACAAGTCCCGCAAGGCCAAGGTCGAACTGCGCAACACGGCGGACCAAATCGTCTACCAAACCCGCCGAACCCTCGACGAAGCCGGTGACAAGTTGGCCGACGACGACACCTCGGGCGTGCGTGCGCACCTCGATGAACTCGAAGCGATGGTCCAAGACGACGAAGGCCGGCCCAAAGACGTGGAAGACCTCGACGAAGCCAGCATCCAGGCCAAGGTCGGCGAAATCGAGCAAGCCATGCACGGCATCTCCGCCAAGCTCTACGAAGCCGCGGCGGCGGAAGCAGCCACGGAAGGCGGCGAAGAAGACGGTGCCATCAACGTCGAAGACGACGTGGTGGACGCTGATTTCGAAGTCGTTGACGAAGACTGAGCCGACGCACGGTTGAAGACGTGCCTCCCGGTGGCCACGCCATGGCCGAAGCCCCGGTGCTCGAAGACACCGAGCGCACGACGGGCCGTGTCGCGCTTCGCAAAAACATCGCTGCGGCGATGGCCCTGTCGGGTGCGGTCCGCAGCACCCTCGGTCCGAAAGGGCTGGACAAGCTGCTCCTTGACGACGAAGGTCGCACCCTGGTGACCAACGACGGCGTCACCGTCCTCGAGACGGCGCGTGTGGAACATCCCGTTGCACGCATGCTCATTGACGCCTCGTCTGCCCAAGATCGCGCCGCCCGCGACGGAACCACGTCTGCGGTTGTCATCGCGGCGGAACTGCTTCGCAACGCATGGCACCTCGTCCTGCAGGGGGTTCATCCCAGCACCATTGTTCGTGGGTACCGTTTGGCCGAGGCAGAGGCATTGGCCCACCTCGAATCCATCGCTTTCGAAGGGGATGAGGGCGACCTCGTCACCGCGGTTCGTTCAAGCCTTGCAGGCAAAGCCAGCCGAGGCGTCCAAGCGCGGCTCGCAGCGTTGGCCATGGAAGCCGCCCGCTGCGTTGAGCGAACGGTGGACGGCACCCATGAGGTGGACCCCACCCGCGTCTCGAAGGTGATCGCCGTTGGTCGGCCGGCCACGGATTCTGAAATCGTCGAGGGGCTCGTGATGCAAAAGCGGCGTGCCCATCCCGACATGATTCGGTTGGTCGAGCACGACACCATCGCCCTGCTCGACGGCGCCCTTGAGCGACGAAGCATGCGCGGTGACGTGACCTTCCAAGCGACCAGTCCGGACGTGCTGGACGCGCTGAGGCGGCGCGAAATCAGCCGCCTTCTGGAAGACGTTGAAGGCGTTGCGGCTGCTGGTGTGAAGGTTCTCGCCGTCTCAGGCGCCATCGATGACGAGGCGCATCGCAAACTGCTGGACCTTGGCCTCCAAGCCTTCCGTCGCGTCCCCAGCAGCGACCTCGATCTGCTGGCGCTCGCCACCGGGGCGACCGTCCTTCACCACGTCGACGCCCTGCACGCCGATGCTTGCGGCACCGTCGTGGAGAGCCGCTCCCACATGATCGGCGACCTCCACCACTGGACCGTTCGGGGAGAAGGGACGGCGGCCACCCTCATCGCCCGAGGCAGCGGCGATGAAATCGCGGAGGAAACCTCCCGTTGTTTCGACGACGCCCTTGGCGTGGCGGCGCATTTGCGAAAGGACCGCCGCCTGTTGGTCGGCGGTGGAGCCAGCCACGTCCACCTTGCTCGCCACCTTCGGCGTCTGGCCGAAGCCACGCCGGGACGTGAGCAACTGGCCATCGAAGCCTTCGCCGATGCCCTCGAAGTCATCCCGCGAGCCTTGGCGGAAAACGCCGGCCTCGACCCGATTGATGCCCTGCTTGATGTGACCGCTGCTCAGGCTGAGGCCGACGACGGCGGAGCACGCATTGGTCTTCATCTCGATCAGCGTGAGCCGACCGACCTCGGCGAGGCGGGGGTGCTTGAACCGCTGAGCGTCATCAAGCCCACCGTCAGCGGAGCGACCGAAGCCGCCTGCGCGGTGTTGCGCATCGACGACGTCTTGTGGGCCCGGCTTGAGGCCCACATCCCGGACGACATTCAGGCGCAATTGGACGCCATGGGCGGTCAGGACGACTGATTGAGCCTCCTGCTCCAACCGCCAAAATCCACCCCGCTTCCACACGAGCGTTAAAATGCCGTCCGACTGCCCGGCGCCTGTGACTTCCAAGGAAGAAGCCATGTCCGTCGGCATCGACGACCTTGCCATTCACGTTCCGCGTCTGTATTTGGACATGCGCGAATTCGCTGAACTGCGCGAAGCGGATTACGACAAGCTGAACAAGGGCCTGGGCCTCTCTGCGATGGCGATTCCAGACGTTCACGAAGACACGGCGACCATGGGGGCCATGGCCGTCATGCGGTTGATCGACCGCAACGGCCTCGACCCACGGGGCATCGGGCGTCTCTACCTCGGAACCGAATCCGCCCTCGACGGCGCCAAACCCACGGCCACCTACATCGTTGACATGCTCACGCAACGGTACGCTGCACGCTACGGCGTGGACTGTTTCCAAAACTGCGACGTGGTCGACATGACCTTCGCTTGCATTGGTGCGGTGGACGCCCTGCACACCACCTTGGATTGGTGTGCCCGAAGCACAGACGACGACGAGCGGATCGGCATCGTCGTTTACGCGGACAACGCGAAGTACGAACTCGGCTCCCCCGGCGAATACACGCAGGGAGCCGGAGGCGGCGCCCTGCTCATCCGTCGCAACCCACGCCTGCTCGTGATTCCTGATTGTTGGGGCATCTCCACCAGTCCCGCGCACGATTTCTTCAAGCCACGCCGTGAGATGAGCCTCAGGGCCGTCATGGGTGACGTGCTTGACCTGGCTCGGGAAACCGGTGCGAACCTGAAGGAAGGCATCCTCGATCGCATGGTCCGCCACCTGCCGGGTTCCGCGCTGCGCAGGCTCGGCATCTTCGCCCACGGCGAAGAGCGCATCAGCATCCATCGAGACGAGCCCGTGTTCGACGGTCAGTACTCCAACCGCTGCTACCAAAACGCCGTTCGTGACGCGTTCACGGACTTCCAAAGGCGTGCAGCCCGGTCCGGCCGCTACACGCACGACGAGGACGAGCGATTCACGGAGCAATGGGAACGGATCATCATGCACCTCCCCTACGCCTTCCAAGCCAAGCGCATGTTCCCTGCCGTGTTCCACCGCGACCGCGAAGGCACCGCCATGTGGGACGACGTGGAAGCGATCGTTGGAACGCCCCCCGAGCGAGAGGAGGATCAGGACGAAGCCGCATGGGAGAAAGCCATGGACCAATACCGCCGTGCCATCTCCAAGACCGAGGCTTACGTCGCCTTCCATCGGGACCGCATCGAGAAGGGTCAGCGTGCCAGCAGCCTGATTGGAAACCAATACACGGGCAGCATCTTCCTCGCCCTGATGTCCACCTTTGAATCGGATTTGGAGGACAACACCAACCTCGACGGCGTTCGCTTCGGGCTTTGTGGCTACGGGTCAGGGGCCAAGGCGAAGGTCTTCGAAGGCGTGGTGAGCGCGAACTGGCGCGAGGTCGTTTCCCGCTGGAACTTGTTCGAGCGTCTGGCTGGCCGAGTCGCCATCGACGCCGTGGTCTACGAAGAACTCCACAAAGGCGTCCGAGAGGACTCCGTGGTTCCCCCCAACGGTGAATTCGTTCGCTCGGAAGAAGAGGAAAGCGATCTGGAAGGAGCGCGCCGGTACTCGTGGATTTCCGCGTGAGCCACGCAGGTCAAACCTCAAGGGTCGTGGGCCTAAGCCTCCCCCGTGGAAGCACCGGGCACGATGGCAGCGTGGACCAAAGTCCGCGACGAGGCCGACGGGTTTGACCTGGTCGAACACCCCATTCCAACCCCGGGCGAAGGGGAAGTACTGGTCCAGACCAAGGCAACCAGCATTTGCGGCACCGACCTCCACATTTGGAAATGGGACGATTGGAGCCGCGAGAACGTCCCGCTTGGAACCGTGACGGGTCACGAGACCAGCGGTGAAATCGTCGCCCTTGGCCCTGGCGTGGAGGACCGGAACATCGGCGACATGGTCGCCATCGAATGCCACCTCGCCTGCTGGACGTGCCCCCGTTGCGTGGAAGGCAACGCCCACGTGTGCGAAAACGGGAGCATCTTCGGCGTTCATGGCCATGGTGCCTTCGCGCCGTACTTTGTGGTGCCAGCCGTAAACGCACGACCCATCCCGAAGGGCCTTTTGCCCGAACACGCCTCCATCCAGGACCCGTTGGGCAACGCGATTCACACGCTGACCGGCGGGCCGGTCGAAGGCGCGACCGTGGCGGTGCATGGCCTCGGTCCCATCGGTCTCTTCGCCGTCAACGCCGCGAAAGCCATGGGAGCCAGCAAGGTGATCGCCGTTGACTGGGACAACCGGTACCGAATGCAGCTGGCCAGCGAACTTGGGGCCGATCTGGTGCTTGGGAAAGAGCATGACGTCGTAGCTGAGATTTTGGCCGCCACCGATGGACGGGGCGTGGACAATTCCTGCGAATTTTCTGGCGCCGCGAGCGCGCTCGCCAACGCCATCACGTCGACGCGGATGGGGGGCTTCGTCAACGTCCTCTCGGTGTACGGCGAGACCATGCCCGAGGTCCCGATGAACGAGGTCGTCTTTCGCTACTTGCACCTCAAGGGCATCAACGGACGGAAGATGTGGAGCACGTGGGACCGCATGCATGACTTGCTCGAAGCAGGGGCCATTGACGTGCCCAAAATCGTCACGCACACCCTGCCCGTTGCGCAGTTCAAGGAAGGCATGGCTTTGTCCAGCACCGGTGAATGCGGAAAAGTCGTCCTGACCTTCCCTGACCCTGTTTAGGCCAAACCGTGAAACGGCGAGACGCTGCCCTCGCTGCATGGGCGACCCCCGTCAGGACCTTCACCAAGGCGTCTTCGTCTTCGGTGCTCCAATCGGATGGGCTGGATGGTTCGCCATGGGCATCGGCCTGCTCATGTTGGTCATCGTTGTGCCGACCTTCATCTACGCCGGCACGTTGGTCGACGCCCCTCCTCCCGCAGAGGTGCCGTTGGTGGCCGACCCCGGCATGGAACAACCGGACGACGCCCCGACCGCGTTGCGCGAAGGCAGGCAAGGCGACGAAGGGCACTGGGTTCGAACCACGGCCAAAACCACGGAAACCTACGCTGAGGTGACGTGCACCACCAACGAGGACGGTGAAGACTCGTGGAGCATCTACGTCCTCAACCAACGCTCACACTTCGAACTACCAAACGGCGACATGCTCGTGCTGCGGAACCAGAATGCACCGCACGGATATCCCACACCGGGATGCCAGGACTACACCGTGGGTGCCAACGAGAACGTGGAGTTGCTCGTCTTCGTGAACCATGTCACCGGGGAAGAGGAAGTCCTGGGCGTGGGGGTTCGAGGCGAGCAAGCGCACCGACCGGTGGGCCGCATGACCGCGTTCACCACCTCTTTCGCCACACTGGCCATCGCCTCGCTGGTCCTGATGGGATCCACCTCGCCGCCAGGTGCGCGCATGCTCAGAAAATTGCAGCGCGCACATGACCCGCACCCT
>QQSJ01000118.1 GCA_003602635.1 Candidatus Poseidoniales archaeon | reverse complement strand
AACCAGAAGCGCCTCGCAGCCAAGATCCTCGGATGTGGCGTCCACCGCGTGTGGATCAACTCCGATTACATCGACATGGTCGCCAGCGCCGTTCAGACCGAAGACATTCGCGAGTTCATTGACCAGGGCATCATCAAGGCCAAGCCGGTCAAGGGAACGTCCCGTGCCCGCGCTCGTGTTCGCCTCGAACAGAAGCGCAAGGGCCGCCGCAAGGGTCAGGGGAAGCGCCAGGGTACCGCCAACGCGCGCAACCCACGCAAGTCCCGTTGGATGCGCACGATTCGGGCTCAGCGCCGCGTGCTGAAGGACCTCCGCACCGACGGAACCCTCGACGCCGCCGGCTACCGCCACTACTACCTCAAGGCGAAGGGCGGTTCCTACCGTTCCATCGCCCACATGCGCACCCAGATGGGCGTCGAAGGCGTCCAATTCAAGGAGAGTGAAGCCTGATGCAGCACACCCGCCGTCGTACCATTTTCCGCCGCCGTCTTTCGGCCACCACCGACTACCGTCGCCGCCTCCGCTTGCTCAAGAGCGGCATGCCTCGGGCCGTCGTTCGCATCTCCAACACGCGCACCACCGCGCAGATCACGACCTACCGTGCTGACGGTGACATCGTGGTCGCCACCGTGACTGGAAACGACCTCAGCTCCCGCTACGGCTGGCCGGCTGATTTCTCAAAGAAGTCCGTGCCTGCTTCGTACCTCGTCGGCTTTGCCCTCGGGAAGGCGGCGCTTGCCGCCGGCCACGACGAAGCTGTGCTCGACATCGGGCTCGCCGCCAGCACCCCTGGCAACCGCGTTTACGCTGCCCTCCGTGGCATGGTCGACGCCGGTCTTGAGGTGCCTCATGGCGAAGACGTGCTTCCCGACGATGAGCGCATCAACGGCGCTCACATCGATGAATCCATGGCGGACAAGGTCGAAGCCTGCCGCACCACCATTGAGGAGGCGTACTGAACATGAGCGAAGAGACCCCCATCCAGAACATGGCTCCCGGCCTCGTGCAGGCTTACGCCCCTCAGGAAGAAGCCCCTCAGGACGGCCCTCGCCGCCGCCGCCGCCGCGGTCCGGACCCCCTGCTCGCGCTTCGTGAGTGGCAACCCAAGACCCGCCTTGGCCAGAAGGTCATGGCCGGTGAAATCATCTCGTACGAGCAAGCCCTTGCCAGCGGCCTTCCGATCCGTGAGGTCCAGGTCGTTGACGCCCTGCTCCCCGGCCTCGAAGACGACGTCATCAAGGTGAACATGGTTCAGCGCATGACCGACTCCGGTCGCCGTGTGCGGTTCAACGTCATGGCTTGCGTCGGCAACAAGGACGGCTACGTTGGTCTCGGCATGGCCAAGGCCAAGGAAGTGCCCAAGGCCATCGAGAAGGCGATCACCGCCGCCAAGCTCAACCTCATCCGCGTCCAGCGCGGCAACGGATCGTGGGAATCTTCGGCCGGACCCGGTACCTCGGTGCCGTTCAAGGTCAAGGGCCGTTCCGCTTCGACCCGCGTGACGCTCATGCCGGCTGCGGCTGGAAAGGGCCTCGTCATCGGTGAAACCGGCAAGCGCGTTCTGCAACTTGCTGGCGTGACCGACGTGCTGTCTCGCACCAGCGGACAGACGCGCACCACCATCAACTACGCAGCCGCGACCTTCAACGCCCTCAAGGCGCTGAACACCACCCGCGTTACCGAGGACCAGCGCCAACGTCTCCACATCACCTACGGGAGGGCGATTTGATGTCCTGGATCGTTGTTCGAGTGCGAAGCGACGTGAAGGTCGAGCGGTCCATCCGTGAAACCATGCACCATCTGAACCTCACCCGTGTCAACCACGCGGTGATCATCCCCAAGAACGACCAGTACCGTGGGATGCTCCAGAAGGCCAAGGACTACATCACCTGGGGCGAAGCTGACCTCGACACCGTCGACGCCATGCTCCGCCACCGTGGACGTTTGGTCGGCGGTGCTCCGTTGACCGACGAGGCCGTCGCTGAAGGCGGCGTTCACGCCGACATCGGCGCCCTCGCCACCGCCATCGCCTCCGGCGAAGGCACGGTCAAGGACGTCCCCAACATGAAGCGCGTCTTCCGCCTTCACCCGCCCCGCGGGTCGAAGGGCTGGGGCGGCATCAAGCGATCCCACGTCAACGGTGGAGCCCTCGGGCCCCGTGGCGATGCAATCGGTGCGCTCATTGAGCGCATGGTGGAACAATGAGGTGAGATGATGGGACAACGATCACAGAAGCATCGAGGACGCTGCCGCACCAACGGACGTGGCCACAAGGCCGGCCGTGGTGCAGGAAAGCGTGGTGGCCGCGGAAACGCTGGTATGAACAAGCACCGCGTCATGACGCGCATCAAGTACATGCCCAACCACTGGGGCATGCACGGTTTCAACCGCGACCCTTCCCTGCGCAACGTCAGCGTGACGGTCAACGTCGGCCAGCTCGAAGAGATGGCCGCCGGTGGCGACAGCATCGACCTGACCGAGCTCGGCATCGACAAGCTCCTCGGCTCCGGCCGCGTTTCCACCGCCCTCAGCGTCACCGTTGAGAGCGCCTCGGCCAAGGCCGTTGAGAAGATCGAGGCTGCCGGCGGCAGCGTCGAGATGGACGACGACGACTGGGACGACGAAGCCTGATTTGGAGGTCCATGCGCACTGAACGTTCAAGAGCGCATGACCTGGCACACAACACAAGGGTGAGACCATGAAGCAACGTCCCATTCCAGCCGGCTACATCACAGCGGCCGTGCTGTACTTCGCCATGCTCATCTGGTGGCAGTGGGAGGAACTCAACGGCACCGGCCAGCCCCAAGAAGCCGCTTTGTTCGGCATCGGTCTTGCCGTGGTCTACCTCCTCTACCTTCTCGCCTGTTTCATGGTCGAGATGCCGGAATCGCTCAAGACGGTCCCCGTTGTCGGTCGATACGGCAAGATGCTTGGCTGGTTGGCCCTAATCGGCATTGGCACATGGTACTCACGCCCTGAGGCGTGGGGCGGTTACGACCCCGCCGTCGGCTTCATTTTCGTCGGCGTGTACATCCTTGGATTCGGCGCCGCAGCCACCATCACGTGCTTCCTCTACGAAGGCGACAAGAGCAGCCGTCTCTACGCCTTGCACCGCTTCGTTGACGTCTACCCCACCATCGAGAAGCCCGACCACCACGTCCGCTTCCGTGACAAGATCACGACCACCTTCCTGGTGCTCTGCATTTACTTCGCGATGACCAACGTGTTGCTGTTCGGTCTGTCTGGACAGGCGCTCGACTTGTTCAGCGGTTTCCGCTCCATCATG
>QQSJ01000117.1:19669-27233 GCA_003602635.1 Candidatus Poseidoniales archaeon | reverse complement strand
ATGTCCATCTTGTTGACGTGGACGATGAGTTCCTTCACACCGAGCACACGAGCCAGGAACGCGTGTTCCTTGGTCTGCGCGTTGACACCGTCGTTGGCCGCGCAGAGCAGCACAGCGGTGTCGGCCTGGGAAGCGCCGGTGATCATGTTCTTCACGAAGTCGCGGTGACCGGGAGCGTCGATGACGGTCCAGTAGTACTTGGGGGTGAAGAACTCCTTGTGCGCGACGTCGATGGTGATTCCACGCTCGCGCTCTTCCTTGAGCCCGTCCATCACGTAGGCGAGACCGAAACCGGCCTTGCCTTGCTCGGCGGCGAGCTTCTCGTTCTTCTCGATGACGTGTCCTTCGATGTGACCGGAGTCCAGAAGGAGACGACCGACGGTCGTGGACTTTCCGTGATCGACGTGACCGACGAAAACGATGTTACGGTGTGGCTTGCTCTTGTCTTCCCACTGCGATGGCATGGTAATACACTCCTGTGCGAGTCGCCGACTGAACTCCCCTATTTGAACTCCACGCTGCCCCCGAGTGGAGCCTTGCGTTGGAATTTGGGCTTACTTGTACTCCAACACGATGCGGAATTGGTGGACCTTGATGTCGTTCCAGCGGTCGTTGTGGATGCGCATCGTCCACTCGCCGTCACCGTGCGTGGTGTCGGTCATCAAGTAAGAGGACAGAGGGAGGCTCAGGCAGTAATCGTCGCTGTTGCACTCCCCGTCTTCGCGCTGATCGTCACCGATTTCTGAGGAGTTCACCACCTCTTCGTTCTCCTCGTCGAGGACGTAAATCTCGAGGCGGTTGTTGTTCTGTTGTTGTCCACCGCCAACGACCCAATCGTCGTCCTGCTTCGGATAAGTCAACTCCGCGATGGCTTTGCGGATGGTGTTACCGCTGTCCCGGTCGTAGACCACCGTGACGTCAAAATCAAGCTGCGCAGGCCCGGAGGAACTGTTCCCTCCCATCTCGAAATCCGTCCAGGTGCCGGCGTAGTTCACGTGCACCTTGACCTCGTCCGTGCTGGTCAGGCCCTTGCTGCTCTTGACGGTCAGCACGACTTCGTATTCACCAGGCGCCACGGACGTCCAGTCCACGGTCTCACCGTCCAAATCGGCGTCGTTCTCTGGATCACCGTCGCCGTCGTCGTCTTCGGACGGCGCGAGGTCCCAGGTCCACTCAGTGATGTAATCGTCAGAGGTGGCGGCTTCAGAATCGCTCGCGTCCAGCGCCACCGTCGTGGTCGCGGAAATCCGGCGATCGGAGGTTTCCTTGTCGTCCTCGCAGATCCAGATGAGGATGTAGGAAGTGGCCGACACGTCCTCGCCCAAGCAGTCAAATTCAGATGAGGCATCCACGCTGATGGTCGCCGTTGGCGCTTCAGCAGACGCCTCGACCACGTCCACCGTCCGGCTCGCCTCGGCTGAGCGAACACCGTCCGAAATGGTCAGCACGACCGTGAAACTGCCTGCGACCCCAAAGGTCCACTCGGCCGTCCGGCCGGTGGCGTCCACGGTCCCGTTGCCGTCGAAATCCCAACGGTAACTGAGCGAACCGTCGTTGGGCAGGGAGCCCGAGGCATCGAAGGCGACCGTGTCCCCAACGCGGATGTTGTTGGCCGGTGAAAGGGTGAACACGGCATCGAGGCCCGTCTCATCACCGCCTTCGGTCACGCAACCGGCCAGGCTCGAGGCCACCATCAACAGCATGAGGCTCGCCGCCACCGGCCATCGTCCCATGGTGAATCCTGCCCACGCGCCATCAAGAACCCTGTGCCCCGATGCGGCATCAAAATGAGAACAACGACGTTTGCCGGCTGCCCCGAATGAGGTCTTGAGCCGTCCAACCGAAGGCCTCTGTGATGCGACCCAGGGCCGCTGCGAGGCGCTCAGCGTAGAAGCGCCCGTCGTACCCGTCGACGCCGCCTTGTTCCTGCTCTTCGAGCCACGCCGCCACCTGCATGGGCCGGCGGCTTGCGTCGGTCACCACGAAGGAGACCTTCATGCCCGAGGTGAAGGGCAAGCCCAACGCAATCCGCTGTTTGGCTGCGCGGACCTGAGCCATGCTGTCCGGGTTGGCATACGCTGAGGCGAAGTCCACCGTTCCATCACGGCGGACTTTCCCTTTGCACGACTTCGCCAAAATCAGCCGGTTCGCGTCGATCTGCCGGTCTTTCAGGGCCGCCACCTGTTCGAGGGCGTAGGCCACCAAAGCCTCCCCTTCATCGGCCAGCGCGTGCTCCATCACGGTGTGCATGCTTTCGACCAAAAACGCGAAGGAATCCGTTCGCTGTGTCTCGTACCCACGGATGAGCATGTCCTCGCTCGGCCAGACCACTTGGCCGACGTAGCGCTTTTTGGCGCCGTGTGAAAAGAACACAGAGAGGCCTTTCTCGAACTCCAAGACCGCGGCATCGCGGCTGTACCGTTCCGCCAAATCAAGCCCAAACGACACCATCTCTTCCTTGGCTTGATCCCACTGCACGACGGTCTTTTCCGCCTCTTTGTCGCCCGCCGCTGCATCGATTCGGGCCTGCGTCGGGACGGCTCCGGGCACCTTTCCTTCGATCGGGGATTTCACGAAGATTGAGTCGGTGTCTGAATACACCACAGGATGACCTTGGGCCTCCAAATCGGCGATGACGGCCTTGATGTTGTGCCGAGCCCACGCGGTGATGGACGAACCCAAATCCCGGTGGGTAAAGCGGTAGAACCCCGACGCAAAGACCCCGTAGAAGGAGTTCATCAAGATCTTCACAGCGTACTGCATGGCGTCGTGGAAGGCACGCTCGGATTCCTCCTCGGCGTCTCGCATGCCCTGCTTGTGTCGGTCGCGCTGTTCCATCAGGTCGCGGAGCAAGAAAGGCACGAGACCGGTCCGATGCCCTTCTCCCCAGAAGCGGACTCCGGTCGGCGCGGTATGCACCTCCTGCTCTTCCCCGGGCTGTTCTGGATGAGCGGGATCGACGCGGGTGGTGTAGCAGATGTTGTGACCGATCATGATGCTCGGGTACATGCTCTTGAAGTCCAACACGGCAATCCATGGATGCAAGCCGGCCTCGACGTCGTGGACGTATCCACCGGTGATCTGGCCCTCCTTCGGTTCGGCGCTTCCGGTCATCGGGACGGCGATGTCGGTCCGGTCAGCTCGCCGAATCACCAAGGAATCGATGAGTTGGCTTGTGCTCCCGTTGCTGGCCGTTTCAAACGCGACTTTGGCCACGGCCGCAACGGCCTCTTTCCTGCGCACGATCTGCAAGGCTTGCAGGATGTCGAGCGGCAATTCCGCGTCTCTGCGGCAGTACTCGAGGACCACGTCAGGGCGTGCCGCCCATTCCTCGTCCATCCTGGAAGCGTCGACGTCCATCTTCTGACGTTCAGCGTCCTCGGGGAACAGCAAAGCGCTGACGAAGGCCAAGGTCTCGCGTTGAGGGCGCAGGGCCATCCTCGCCTGCCACCATGCGTCCATGACGCACCGTCCGCCAAGCGTCCATGCTCGGGTGCTGGCCCGCTTCGGGACCACGGAATCACGTTGCCGGCGGAGGTCTGAGGCGTCGTGGGGCGTCCGGCCCCAGCCGAACATCGCGAGGCGTCGTTCAGCATCCTTCCGTCCACCGAGCGCTTCGACGCGCTCCGCAATCCGAGGGAGGTCGAAATTGTCGATGTTGTATCCGGTGATGATATCCGGGTCGCGGTCGAGGATAAGATCGGTCAATCCCTCCAGGAGCGCGGTTTCGTCGTCCCGCCAATCATGGACCTCCCGTGCCCCTGTGCCAAGGTCTTCGAGGACCGCTGCGCCACACAAAATGCGGTTGTCAGCGATGCTCGTCTCCAAATCGAAGGAAAGCAAGCGGAAGGGGACAGGGAAGGCTTCGGTGGGCTGCACCTCTTCGACGGAGCACCTCAGGGTCAGGTCGACGGCGTAAACGCCACCGCCGCCAGCGTTGCGAACCGCCGCTTCAGCGTCTTCTCCATCGGCGCGTTTGGCCACGATCTCGCCGGCGACCGCCACGTGCATTCCCAGGTCGGCTTCCAGCAGCAGACGGTTGGTGAACGGAATGTCGGCGGCAAAAAGAGACCAGGCGCCTTCCAAGGAACGTCGGAGTTCAGGGACCATGAAGGGCTGATGGACTTCGACCCTCCAGACCGGTTTCCAGCCAAGGTCGGTCCAGCGTAGTTCGGGGCCGGTCACGGCACGCACTTGATCCCGTGCCCGAAGTCGAGTGGCCGCTTCAAGCAGGGAATCTGGCACCTCAAGGCCGCTCGACCAGCGCCCGATGGGAGCGACCTCGATGTGCGGACGAAGCCCATGCACAAGCAGGCAGACGCTCTCTCCAGAGGCCGCACGCCCGAAGAGTTCCACGACGGTGGTGCCTTCGGCGCCTTCGCCGATGGACCGGTATCTGGAACTGATCAAACCGACGCGGCCTTCCCAGCGTTCGGAGGCCATCACACGGCCCTCCGCTTCGGGCTCCTTCAGGCCTTCGCACCGCCCAAAGCGGGGTTTCATGACGACGCGCAAAGTCTTGATACCGTGGCGAAGTGAGCCCCAAACAGGACTCCGGAGGAAGGCGAATGAAGGACATCGACTGGGACGCACTGACCTTCTCCTTGACCCCCACCGACTGGATGTATGTGGCGGAAGTCAACGCCGGCGAGGCATGGATGCCCGGCAGCCTCCAGCCCTATGCGAACTTCTCGATCTCGCCCGCGGCAGGCGTGCTGAATTACGGCCAAGGCCTCTTTGAGGGGATGAAGGCCTACAGAACGGAAGCCGACCGCATCGTGTTCTTCCGCCCTGAGGAAAACGCCCGACGCATGCAGGCCGGTGCGGACCGGCTGCGCATGCCTCCGGTGCCTGAATCCCTCTTCGTGGACGCCATCGAACAAGTGGTCCACGCAAACAGGGACTGGGTTCCTCCATGCGGCCGTGGCGCCCTTTACGTGCGCCCAATCCTGTTCGGGTCCGGCCCTGTGCTCGGCGTGGCCCCTGCCCCGTCGTTCACGTTCATGATCTACTGCACCCCGGTTGGCCCGTACTTCAAGGGCGGCATGAGCGCCATTTCGTTGGTCATCTCTGAGGACCATCACCGTGCTGCCCCGGGCGGTTCTGGTGGCGTGAAAGCCATCGGCAACTACGCACCAGGAATGATGCCCTCCTACGCGGCCAAAGCGGCCGGATTTGCGGAGGTCATCTACCTCGACGCTGAAACCCACACCTGCATCGAAGAAGTGGGCGCTGCGAACTTCTTCTGCGTAAAGGACGGCGTCCTCAGCACGCCATCCTTGACCGGCACCATCCTTCCGGGCATCACGCGTGCCTCGATCATCGAACTCGCTCGACACCGGGGCCTTGAGGTGCGCGAAGAGCGGGTCACCGCAGAAGCCGCCATGGCGGCCGACGAAGCCTTCTGCTGCGGTACGGCCGCGGTGATTTCACCGATCGGCTCCATCACCCACGGCGAGCAGGTCACCACCTACGGTGACGGCACGCCTGGCCCCGTCACCATGGACCTCTATGCCCACTTGACCGGCCTCCAGGCCGAACGTGAAGAGGATCATTTCGGCTGGCTTCACGAGGTCCCAGACCTCGGTTGAATTCACGCTGCCGTTGGCTTGAAGGCCGTCAAATCGTTCATGATTTGAGCGAACTCCGCGCGGATGGTCGCGATGTCGTCCCTGAGTTTGGTGATGGCTTCCTCCAACTCTTGCCGGCGGGCCGCTTGCCGCTCCTTACGGGCGGCACGGCGCTCTGCGAGCAACTTGTCCAAGGCACGGCTTTGTGCCTTGAAATTGGAGCGTGCGGCCTTCATGCGTTCCTGAAGACGGGTCAGGTCCTCCGTGCCATCTGGGCTGGCTTTGGACGCCGCGGTTTCGAAACTGGCTTGACGACGCTTGTCTTCGATGTGCCAGTCCGGCGTGGACTTGAGGCCCCGCTTGAGCCCGACGAGGGCGAAGGCCTTGATCCACCACTTGGAGGGGTCGAAGTGGTACCAGCGATGTCCGTTTCGATAGTCGGCTTGGAAGGTGTGGTGGAAGTTGTGGTAGCCTTCACCGAAGGTCAAGAAAGCGAGCATTGGGGAATCCTTGCTGCTGTTCGACTCGCCGTAGGGCTGCGTGCCCCAGATGTGGGCTGCGGAGTTGATGAGGAAGGTCCCGTGGTGCGTGAAGACGGTGCGAGCAAGGCCGGCCCACACGAAACCTCCGACGGCTCCGGGAACGCCACTGATGAGGCCCCCGATGAGGGCAGGGAGGAACATGCCGACGCCGACGCAGAGGAGGAGGTAGTACTTGTGCTGGAAACGAAGGATTGGGTCTTCTTGCAGGTCCTTGACTTGATCAAGGTCGTGAATACGTTCACCGCCTTCGTCGATCATCACCCAGAGAATGTGGCTCCACCAGAAGCCACGGCTGGCGGAGTAGGGGTCTTCGGGCTTGTCCGTGTGGCGATGGTGAAGACGGTGGTCCGCGCACCAATTTAGGGCGCTGTTCTCGAACGCACCTGCACCAAACAAGGCGTAGAACAGACGCAAAGGCCAGGAAGCTTCGTGGCTGCGGTGGCTGAACAAACGGTGGTAGCCGACGGTGATGCTGAGGCCGCACGCGAAGTACCAGATCACGAACAGGAAGGGCTCAACCCAGGTGACGCCAAACGTCGTTGCATGCCACCACAAACCAACAAAGGAAGCGATGGGCGTGAGCATCAAAAACAGCGAATTGACCACGTTGATGGTGTCGTCCCCGTTACCTGCCATGGTGTGCTGGCGCACACCGCAATTCAAAGCCGTTCCCATTGGAGCAGGCTCAGAAAGCGAAGTCCATCACCGCTTGAACGAACGCCGCCGAGAGGGTCTGCCCTTCGGTTTCCCCTGTCCAGAGGGGCGGTTTCCACCTTGGGTGCGGGCCGTGGCAGGTTTCTTGGCCTGCTCGTGCTCCTTCTTTCGTTGCTCACGCCATGTGGTGCCGATGAGTTGCATGATTTCCTCTTTTGACGACGCCCCAGCATCGGCTTCAGCCCCAGATCGGCTGACGATGAGACGGCCCTCGCGGGCATGAGGGTCGCGTGGACGGGCGGTGTTCGCTTCACGCTTGATCTTGCGAAGGCCAACGGCCCGGGCTGCGTTGTAGAGGCCCTCAAGGTCGGGCTTCTTGACGGCAGCGTCCTTGGCCACACGTCGCCCGGAACGGCGTGAACGACGGACGTCGAAGTATGACGGCCACAAGGTCAGGCGGTCCGGATCATGGTCCATGTGTCCGCCTCATGCTCCTGTGTGTCAGGTCCGTGTGGACCCGGTTCAGGGGCCTCACTCGACGAGCACGCCGTTGATGACCCCGTCCTTACCGGGCCGGGAAGTGATGCGCACGCGACCCTTGTCGGTCTCGATGATGGCGCCCTTGACGAGGATGTTTCGACGCACGTAGTTCGGGTCGGATTCGTTCTCGACGACGCTCATGATGGTGCCCATCTTGGTGGTGCCCTTGGCAGGGTCTGCAATGGCGACTCGGTTCTCGGCCATGACGCGGACCATGGTGTTGCCACCGGCCTTGCGGTAGATCTTGCGCTTGGGTTC
>QQSJ01000117.1:0-19599 GCA_003602635.1 Candidatus Poseidoniales archaeon | reverse complement strand
CCGCCGCTGGTCTTGCGTCGAGAGATGCCGTGCCATTGTGCCATGAAAGGTCCACCTCGCAGGCTGCCGACCGACACGGCGTATATGAAGCCCACCCTCACGCACAACGGAGGTCCAAACGCGAGAGAACAGCGTGGTCCGCGTTTCGTAGAACGGCCTCGACCTTCTGGCCTGGTTGAAGTTGCCCCACGCCGGGAGGGGTCCCCGTGAACACCAAATCGCCGTCCGTCAGTGGAGCCCAGGAACGCAGATCGACGAGCAAAGAGGACGGTGGCATGGACATGGCCGCCACAGGGGATGATTGGCGCACTTCGCCGTCGATGAGGAGTTCGAGGTGCAGGCCTGAAGACATCAAGGCGGCTTCACCTTTGGTCCACGGGACCAGCGCCCCGAGGCGTGCAGCACCACGGAATGCCTTGCCACGCGCCCACGGCAGGCCCTCGGGACGAGCGGCGGACTGGGCCGCCCGGTCGGTGAGATCGAGGCCAACAGCCACGTGGGTAATCGCGGCCTCGCGGTCGAGTTTCACCACCAATTCGACTTCGTGGTGGATTTCTCCGTCATGGCCCGATACGTCGATGGTCTGGTCCGAAGAGAGGCACCCGTCTGGTTTGGTGAAAAAGATGGGCCGAGTTGGACGGGCGTTGCCAAGTTCAGCCGCGTGGGCCGCATAGGTTCGAATCGCACACCACATGGCCATGAGCCGCCCACATGGCCCGGATTCTTGGACCCTCTCATGGCAACGGTCATAGCACGCTACACCACGCCATCACCATGGTCAAGGATTGGAGCATTCGCAAACGGCGCCCCATCCGAAGGAAGGCCATCGCCCCTCTCTTGAAAGACCTCGAAGCAGCCCTTGGCATTGATTTGGACGTCGACGGGGCCTTCCTCGAGGCGGCCGAATTCGGCCCATGGAACCTCGTTTTTGTCGAGAAAACGCCCAAAGCAGTTGACGTCGAACATCCCGATGGTCAAAGGGTGGTGGCGCTGACCCTTCGAGGATTGATGGAACACGCTGACGCGGCCCATTGGGTGGAGGTTGACCACGGCGCCATCCGGTTCCTCATGAACGGAGCCGACTGCATGGCTGCTGGCATCTCCGGAGCCGACCTGACCATCGAGGAAGGGGATCTTGTGTGGATCCGGGACGAAGTCCACAAGCGGCCCTTGGCCCTTGGTTGGGCTCTTTCCTCTGGAGAAGGCATGGTCGGAGCCACCGGCGGAAAGGCCGTGAAAACCATCCATTGGGTCGGCGACGAACTGTGGGACATGGAGTGAACCAATGGCCCACAGCGCCAAATAGGAACGCCCCTTCATGCGGCTCATGCGAAACGCGGCCCTGCTTTGCCTCGTGCTGCTGATGGCCGGCGTGGCCACGGCGGGAGGCACCGGTGGACAAGACTCCGGGCCGGATCCTTCGGAAACCCCGTTTACCATGCACGAAGCCACGTCTCCTTCTGCGGACGGCGAAACGTGGACGTTGAGCGTGACCCTCGACAGTGAGGCGGTGGACAACGGTACGGCGTTGATCCTGACCACGCAGATCTGCACCAACGACGGGGTCTGCGACCCTCCGGTCGATCAAACGGCCACGGTCTCCGAGGATGGGTCCGTCCACACGATTTCAGTCACGCCTCCAGAGGACCATACCTACGTCAACTGGCGGGCCAAGGTCACGTACGCCGACGGTGAAGAGGAGTTCCACCCCTTCGGCGACTGGTACACCACATGGTCCACCTGCTACTACGACGACGGCGTCTGGGGAGGTGAAGCCTCCACCGCGGACGGTTGCGTGGAAGAAGAGGAAAGCCCGGGCCCCGGGTTTGTGCTGAGCATGGTCGCCATCACCGTGGCGGCAGCTGCCGTCTCACGACGCTCACGCGACGCTTGAGCGGTGTTCGACCGCACGCTCGAGGAAACGTCGTACCTCATGCGTCCAATCCACAAAGGTCACGACGGCTTCGTCCCTTTCAGGTGAGAGATGACCCTCACGCATGCCTGGCAAGCGGAGGTCGCTCTTGACCAAGGGGAGCTTGCTGCCCGACCACGTCAAACGTGTTCCAACCTCCAAACGCTCCAAGCGAAGCCCATCGGTTTTGAACGTCGTTTCGTCTCCGTCTCCACCGAGAGAGGAAAGCGCTCGGCAAGCCGCATCGAAGATTTCTCCAAGCGCCTCATCGGGGGTCGGACCATAGGCGTCGAGAAAGCCGAGTTCGGTCGCGTTTTGTTCGATCAAGTGATCGAGACCACGTCCAAGACCACGCTCGCTCACGCTTCAGGCCCCCGGGTCAATCCCCATCGTGCGGACAAGGCATTGGCCACGGCGAGGTGGTCTTGACCGCCGTTTGAGTTGGGCGCGTGGACGTGGATGGGCTCACCTCGGCTGGTGGCTTCGGCCAAGCGAATGTTCCGGCGGATGGGCGGTTCCACCACCACGTCGCCAAGGTGTTCACGCAGCAAGCCGGCCACCTGTTGATTGAGCAAGGTCGGCGCGTGCATCGTCATGAGCACGCCGTCGACGCCCAAGCCCGGATTCAACCGGCGTCGAACCTGCTCGACCGTCGACAGCAGCATCGCCAAACCCTCGAGGGCGAAGTATTCCGTTTGGACCGGGACCACAACACCGTCTGCTGCACACAGGGCGTTGATGGCGAGGACGCCGAGGTTGGGGGGCGTGTCAATCAGCACCAGATCGTAGTGCGGAAGCAGGGGGGCGAGCCCTTCCGCCAACCGTGATTCTCGCCCCAAGTCCGAGACAATGACGTCCTCGACGGCCACCAACCGACGGTCGCCAACGATGACGTGGAGGGTCGGAATCCGAGTGGCGTAGCGGCATTCAGCGGCTCGCTCTGGGTTGAGCAACAGGTCGCGGGTGGTGAGTTCGACCCTGGCTTTGTCGATCCCAAGGCCCGTGGCGCAGTTCCCCTGTGCGTCCAAATCCACCACGAGAACCCGTTGTCCCGAAGCGGCAAGCGTTGCGGCGAGGTTGATCACCGTGGTGGTCTTGCCCACGCCTCCTTTCTGGTTGGTCACGGCGACCACACGGGCCAGACCTTGGGTCGAGGGTTGCATGGGTGGAAGCTCAAGCGGAGCCCGAACCTTGGCCGGCCCGATTTCGTTGGTGCCGCTGGCGATCGGCGCCGCTTGAGGAACCTCCTCAAACTCCGCCTCGCCAACGGTCACTTGACGACCGCGTTCTCCCATCGAAGGCACATGCGCGTCTCGGAGGCTTTGGAGGTGACGGCGGTGGATGCGCGTGATGGAGGGTTCCAAACCCCCAATCCTCACGCCGGGCGCTCGATGAGCGAGGTCGCCAAGAGCCGCCCGCTGGTGGCGTCAACGGCCACGCTGAGCGACGAATCCCATCCTTGGGCCTCCCACGTTCGCACGAAATCGTAGGTGGTGGCGCCCGCATCACCGTCGACCAATTCGCTGATCAAGCCGGTGATGCCGTCGTCAGGAACGGCCACCAACACGCCACGACGAAGTCCGTCGTTGTAGGACCCGTCGTTGTTGAACAAGCCTTTGCTGCCCACCAATTCAGGGAAACGGCCCTCGGCGGTCAACATGCTTTCGACTTCGCCCATGGACACCACAGCAGGCGCAGATTCGCGGTTCCAGACGATGCCCAAATCAAGCGATTCCTTGTCAACAAAGGTGCAGCTTCCGTCCTCGCCGGGACCTACGTCGACGCGAACCCAGCCGTGGGCGTCGTCGTTGCCAACCCAGGACAAGTTCCACGCGTCTGCCGTGCCGCCAGCATCACCCACGGCACGCCAAATGTACCCTTCATCGTCCAAAGCACCGTTCGCCCCGGACGCTGATGAACCAACGGCGCGCAAGCACGCGACGGCGTCTTCCACCGTTGTGCTGGCCCCTGTTGCCTCATCAGGCACGTGGGTGGCGTTGCGGGTCCAATCCACCAAGGCATCCTCGGGTGCGCCCAGTTCGTTCGGGCTTGGCCGACCGACGTAGGTCGTCCCCAGGTCCAAGCGGTCCTCTCCGCGGGAAATCGATGTGCGCTCAAAGGTGTGGGTCAAACGGAACTCTCCGTCGGGAAGCACCGCGTCCCCAAGTTGCTGGGACAGGGTTGAGCAATCTTGCTGGCCGGTGTTTTCAGAGGACAGTCGAACGTCCACGGTTTGGCGGCTGGCCCAAGGGTTGTCCGCTTCGACCCACATGGAGAGGGTCGCGCTGCCCAAGCAATAGGTGGCCAGATCGGGTTGAGTGGCGACGATGCGCCACATGCGTTTGCCGGCAAAATCTTCTGCTCCGATGACGGACCAATCCCAGCCAAGGCCGCTGCCGGTCGCGCCTTTTTCGATGGGCGTGGAGCCGACCAAGGATTGCAGTTCAACCGGTTGCGTCAGCATCGCGATGCCCGGTGCAAAAACTTCGAAGGAACCGAGCAAGCCACCGACGCCGTACGTGGTGGTCGAACCGCGAACCACACCTTCGAGATCGACCTCCCAATCCGCATTGCTGCGGAGATTCACGCGGTCTCCGATTTCGGTCCAGGAGGTGAGGGTCAAATCGGCCGAACCGCTGGCGGATGCTGAACTGCTGGAGCATTCGTTCGAACCGGGAACAATCGAGCGCAGATGACGTTTCACGACCAGTTCGTCAAGGTCGTACGTGGCCTCTTGCTGGACGGCCAACCACTCCGAACCATGAGCGCCACGAACGCTCACGGTTCCCAGGAGGCGATCGTCTGAGCCTTGCGAAGGAATGTCGAGCAGGGTGCCTTGGTGCACGGAAACATCTCCGTCGCCTGAGAAGGACACCTCCAGTCGGCAAATGTCGTCTTCAATGTCCAATTGTTGAATCACCGGTTCAACGAAACCTTCGGTGGCCGTCAATTCGCCATCCACGAGCACGAACCCCATGCGGTCGCCGTAACGCAACGCGTCCACGGTCACTGGGCTGAGTTGCTGGCCCGCCCAATACCATCCACCGGCTCCGAGCAGGAGAAGCACGAGCACCACGGCAGCGGCCTTGGGGGTCTTCACCATGTCCAGCAGGGTTGTCGGCCCGCCGGATTTCGACCCAGGAAGTGGAACGACGGGTGGAATGGATTCTGGAGGCGTGTCGTCCTCGGGTGCATCGTCCTCAATGGGGATGGCGTCGAGCACTTCGGCCTCCAAGACCTCTTCCTCCTCGGCGGCGGGAAGGGGGACGGCGTCCGCCTTCGGAACGGGCACCTCCGGCGCCGGGGCGGGTTTGGGCTCGGGTGCTGGTTCAAGCTCAAGCGAGATGACTTCCTCATCGGCCGGTTCTGGCTCACGTGGTTCCGAAAGACCGACGGTCTTGCGGTCGAGGCCCGCATCGAGGAGACGGTCCACCAAATCCGCCTTCCGGCCGCTGGTGGGCAGGTCATGAAGAACGCACAGCGCTTTCAGTTTGGCCACCGTCAGGCTTGATGCATCCGACAACGCTCCACGCCCTCCAAAGGTCTTCTCGCAGTTGACCGTTTTCAAGCCTGAGGGTTCATGGGCGTCCAAAGGGTGGCATCCGACCCCTTCCCAGCGCGTCGGCGCACCAACCAGCGACCGCCAGCGCCAAGGCCCACGACGATCATCGCAAGGGCCAACAACGGAAGGAGAAGGGCCAGCACGGTGCACACCAAGCATGCGCCTGCTTCCATGGTGGACACCAACGGGTTGCCAAGTCCTCCGGTCGTGGCGGTCGACAACGCACGGACGCCTACCGTGGAAACCTGGACGGTTCCACTGGTCGTGCCTCCAACGATGATGCTGAGCGACCAGCGCAACGCGGGGTCAAGTTCGCCCAAGGACGTGGACATGAGCAACATGCCACCGAGAATCGCGGCCGGTGAAGCCACCGTGTCCAGAAGGTTGTCCATCCATGGAATGTAGTACGCAAGAATCTCGCAAAGCACGGCCGCACCGAGCACCACCAAGCCCACGTCGGACGCCATCCAGTCTTGCATTCCGGAGTCTGGCATGGCTGCAGGGTTCATGTCAAAGCGGGTCGCGAGCCCAAAGAGGAAGGGGGGCATGAACACGCGAAAGCCGCTTGCAGCGGCCAAGCCGATGCCCAGCGCAAGAGCCACGTACAGGTCCATGCCGATCATCGTATGGCCTCTCTACAACGCCCCTCAGGCTTCGTGAGGCACGAAACCATCGCCATCGGGATTGGGGACAAAGATGGTCTGATCGAAATCGCCGTCTGGCATGCGGCGGTGCACGTAACCGTTGCCGGCGTCCAACCAAGCGGTGCCATCGTCGTCCTCTTGCAGCACCGTCGGACCGTCGCTTTCAGGCTCGGGTTCGTCCTTGCTGGGCGGGCCGCTTGGACCTGCAGAAGGTGGGCCACTTGGGCCTGCTGCGGGTGGGCCGGAGGGCCCGGCAGCGGCCAAGACCGTGGATTCCACCGAGGCTTCCTTTGGCTGCTTCATGGCACGAACTTCGTTGCCGTGGCGTTGAGCACCGATGAAGGAGAAGGCGGCCAGCGCGATGGTCACCAGACCGAGCAAGCCAGCGATGGCCTGGTTCGGCCACACTCGCCCGTCGATCTCGATCGTCGCCGTGCCAGATTCGTCTGCATTGAGGCCATCAATGTCACGGAATTTGACGATCAGGCAGTATTGACCGGGGTCCACGCGGAACTGGAATTCCTCTTCAGAACCGGGCGTGACACGGCCCATGCTCGTGGCGAAGCCGTGATCTGAACTTCCACGTTCAGCCTCGACCTGCCCGTCGGAAAGCGCTGCTGAATCGGTGCAGTCCGCGGTTTGAATCATGAACGCCACCAGTTCAGCGTGTGTGGGCGGTGGCTGATCGATGTCGACGGTGACGCGAACTGGGACGTCCGTGATGTCGTCTCCCGGGATTGGCATGCCCCAAATCAACCCCACGTCCTTTGTCGCCTGGGCTCCTCCGAGGGAGGCTTGGTAATCGGCTGAGAACGGCATGGGAAAGAGCGCAAAGCCGAACAAAATGACGGCGATGCCAAGGAACATGAACACGTTCCAGCGCGAGCGCTTGAGGGCTTCCTCGCGCTGTTCGAGGCTCATCTCCTCGAGAATATCATCACGGTCTTCGTCGACGAGCACTTCACTGGGCACGTGCTCTAGCGCCTCGGTTTCGTCGGCGCGCTCATCATCGTCCATGCCCTGTTGCTGATTCGCCGACCACTTGAAAGCCTCGGCCACGGATGTTCATGCGTGAACGATGGAGTGAAAGGGGAGGCGGCCGCGCCGCGTCGCATGGACCTCCGCCTTGCCGTCTTGTCCCGGGGCCCGCGACTCTACAGCACCCGGCGTTTGGTGGAAGAAGCCAACGACCGCGGCCTTGACATGGCCATCATCGACCCCCTCACCTGCTCGTTGTTCGTTGACCAAGGGCGCGTCGAAGTCCTGGTTGACGGCGAGCCGTTTGAACACGAAGCGGTCATCCCCCGCATCGGGCATTCCATCACCGGCCACGGCACGGCCTTGTTGCGCCACCTTGACCAACTCGGCGTGTGGTCCTCCAACAGCGCTGCTGGCATCCTTCAGAGCCGTGACAAACTCAGGGCCAGCCAGATCCTTGCGAGGAACCGCATTCCGATTCCGCGAACGATGAACGTGCGTGATGTGCGTGACGTCGAGCACGCCATCGAGGCCGTCGGTGGGCTTCCAGTGGTCGTCAAAGTCACCAAAGGCACGCAAGGGCAAGGCGTGTTCCTTCGCCACACCGCGTACGAAGCGAAGAGCCTCGTGCAAGGCCTGCTTCACGCACGTCGGGACGTGTTGATTCAGGAATACGTGGCCGAAAGCCACGGCCGCGACGTCCGCGTCATCGTCGTGGGCGATGAAGTGGTGGCGGCCATGCGCAGGCGTGCTCGAGGGCGTGAATTCCGTTCCAATTTCCACCTGAACGGCACCGTCGAATCGGTGGACCTGCCCGAAGAGTTCGCCGTCGTGGCCCGCCGCGCTGCCCGCGTGTTGGGGCTCAACGTGGCTGGAGTGGACTTGCTGGAGGGCGACGATGGACCCATGGTCCTCGAAGTGAACTCCAGCCCGGGCTTGCAAGGCATCGAAATGGCCAGCGGCGTCAACGTCGCGGGGGCCATCGTCGATCACGCCATTCGAGAGGCAGGCTACGGGGACGTTGAGATCGACGGACTGCTCCGCATGCTCCCTGACGAAGGCGTCGCCACCCTGCAAGTTCGACGCCACCCGGGGTTGATTGGGCGCACCTTGGAGGAGGTCTTCCACGGCGAAATCGAAACCTTCGCCATCGCCAGGAACTCGCACATGATGTGGAATCCTGAACCCATGACGCGCCTTCGCTTTGACGACGTGGTGCTCTGCACAGGACCGCGAACAAGCCTGCGGAACTCGGTTCGTTCCGCCGTTGAACGCTGCTCGGACCCTTCGGAGGATCGCCCCTTGGACCTCGGGCCCGACGAAGCTGAGGTTTGAAGCCGAACGTTCAAGTCCAACCCACCGTATGGACCAACGCCTTCGGGCATGGGATGCACGCCGCTTCGGCGGCAGGCGGTGACGCCAAATGGACGCGGGACCTTCACGAACACGACGGGCGCTTCGACCCAGTCAACGTCGTTTGGATGAAGGTCAAGACGTGGATCTTCCTCCTCGACTTCAGCATCTTGCGGGCTTGCCATGGCTTGATTGCTACCTTCAACAATTGCGAACGGAAGGGAAATCCGAGAACACCCGGAAGACCTACCTCACCTCCATTCGGCCCATGCTCCAAACCCTCCTGCCCGGCGAGGCGCCCCTCGAAGGAGCAGACCACCTTTCGGTGAGCGAGGTTGCGGAACGCGTCGAACCGCTGAACGGACGTTTGGACCGATGGGTGCACAGCCTCTCCGACCTCAAACCGTCGTCCTTCAACACCAAACTCGCGGCGGCACGCCATCTTCTGAACTGGCTTGGCCATCGCTGGCCAGAACATTTGGTGCGTGCCCGAACGGGACGCCGTTTGCCTCGGACGCTGACCCGGCGGGAACTCAGCGATGTCTTGGAAGCCGCCCGGTGGTACGAAGACCCCTTGGCCCGAATCGTGGTGACCATGATGCTCGACACCGGCCTTCGGGTCAGCGAGGTGTGCGACCTCGACCTTGACGCCTTGGACGTGGACGACCAATCCGCCATGGTGCGTTCAGGCAAGGGCGACAAGGACCGCCTCGTCCTCTTCACCGAACGAACCCTCCAGGAACTCAGCCTGTGGCTGGAACAACGGTCGATGCGGACCGAGGAAAGCAACGGACCCGTCCTCGTCAACCGTCGCGGCGCGCGGTTGACGCCTCGCGGCGTTCAACGTTTGATGGAGGAGTTGTCGGTCGCGGCTGGGCTGCCACGTGGCCGCCTCACACCCCACGTGCTGCGCCATAATTTCGCCACCGGCTTGCTCGAACGCGGAGCAGACCTCGTCAGCATTCAGCGCCTCTTGGGCCACGCGAGCATCGCGACCACGCGGGTGTACCTGGAAATCGGTGATCAGACCCTCCGGGAAGTGTACCACCGGGCCCAAGCCGCACGCGCGGCCATGCCCACGGGCACAGACGAGAAGGCCTTGGAAGACGTGACGCCCTCGGCCAGCGTGGCCGGTGTGGATACGACCTGATCAGTTGCCTGCGCCTCGTTTGCGCTTGCGGATGCGGTCTGGCCCGACCCAAGAACGCGACGGAGACACCTGTTGTCCGACGTGGTTGGGAAGCGGACAAAACTTCCCGGACCTGCACCGGGAACAGTTCTCCTTCGACGGAACTTCAACCGCTTTACGGAGACGCCCGTACTTCCGTCGAGGCATGGGCCTCGTTTCACGGAAGGGTGCTAAGTGCTTGCGTCACTTCTTGCGGGACCTGAGGATGTCTTTCAGAGAGGGCGTCTTCAGCGTCTTCCCCTTTCGACCCTCTTCCTTGGCGGAGAGGACCTTGCGGTCGGTGCGGCCGGCCGTTTGAACGACTTTCTTGACCGATTGCTTGACGGCGGCCTTGGCCGCGGTCTTGGCTGCGGTCTTCGAGGCTTGCTTGACGGTCTTGGCTGCGGTTTCACTCACCTTCTTGGTGGCGTTTTTCGCTGCGGTGGTGGCCTTGCTGCCTGCCTCTTGGGCCATGCCCTTGAGGATTCGAGCCGCCGTTGGGGCGCTGATGCCCGCTGCGGTCAGCCCATCGCGTCCAGCTTTGCGGATTTTGGCCACGGTGTTGAGGCCTGCGTCCTTGAGTTTCTTGGCGGTGGCTGCGCCCACGCCGGGGAGGTCCGTCAAATCCTTGCCGCTGCTCTTTCCTGCCATGGTTGGTTCGCCACGCGGAGCATGAACTCAGCCGTTGAAGAACTTGTCTGAGGGCACGAAGCACCGGTGGACCCTTGAACCACGTGTCCCGTGGACGTTCCGTATGCCGAACACCGTGCGTCTGGCCGCTCAAGTGGTGCGGGCAGGACCTCACCACACGGTGGACGCCGAAGGGCGGCTTCGGCCCCGGCGGGGCGGCAAAGGGCCGGGCGTGGTGTACTTGGGAGACGTGGCGACGGCCTTGATCCACGGCCTCCAGGAAGCGGCCACGCTGACCATGGTTCGTCCTCCAAACTTCGATGAACAGCGTTGGAAGCTCGAGGTGAAGGCGGGGGATTTGACCGTGCACATCCACTCTCGTCCCTACTGGGGGTTTGGATTGTTCACAAAAGGCTACGTCAATGTCCTGGAATTCTCGGGCCCTGAAGCGCCCCGAGACCGCGTGATTTTCGACTTGGCGGCCGCTTTGGGCCGGCTCCCATGGGCCTTTTCATGGCCGGCAGCAGCGGACCGCATCCTCCAACGCTTGGACTTCAATCGCTCGTCACACGCGAAAGCGTGGAAGAACGCCGTTCAACGCGGCCGCGACGGATTACGCGACGACATCCTGACAATGGAAGCACGTCGTGAAACCGTGGCCAAACGACTCCATGCGTGGTTGGACGACGTGCAAGACGGACCGACCTCGACCCATCGGCAGCATCGTTTGATGGAGGCCGACGAGGACTTGGAGCACGCAAGAAAGGCCCTGAAGGAGGACCATGCGCCTGGCGTGGAACGGGCGTTGGCTCGTGCTGAAGCGGCGCTCATCGAAGTGGATCCGCTTGATGAAGCCCCTGATGGAGGTCATGTCGAAGGCATCACCCCCGTGTTGACCCTCGAGGACGACCTCGATGTGGTCGACCTGACGTGAGCCGCGTGGCGTTCATAAGGAGAAGGCGATTCGGAGGGCTGAGCACCATGGCGAAGAAGAACGACGGCGGTGGCATTCAGCAAGCCGCGGGTCTCATCCGGTACTTCGACGAAGAGTCGGAACACGCGTGGCGCATCACCAAGTTGCAAGTCTACGCGGCCTGCATCATCCTGGCCGGTTTTTTCTACATGGTCAACATGGGCGTCGCCCAAGCCATTTGGCGCGCCATCTTCTGATCAGAGGTTCTGAATCAGGACCACGCGGCCGTCGACCTCGGCCATCCGTCGTGCCACGTCAAGCGCCGTTGGCATGTCCGTGCATCCACCCAAACTGAGCGGAGCACCGTCTTGGTGGACCACGATTCGATGCCTCGCAGCGGCCAGCGCCATGGGGTCGGCGCGCTCGAACATCCAAGAGTCGCCCTCGATGCGAATCAACGCCTCGATCGGAGCGGCTGCGCCCATGGCTCGGCCATGCTCTTGCGTTCGCGCAATGAGGGGCGCAAGGTCCCGTTCAGGCCAGCGCTTTCGAGCCGCTCGAGCGTTCAATTTCCGTTTTTTGTCTACGCCGCAGCGAAACGCTCGAGCCATGCCAATCCCATCCGGTTCGTCCGAAGACGCCCCGCGCTTTCCTGCCACTTCAGGTCATAAGCGGCTCGGTCCAATTACGGGCATTAGACGCCCGTTTTGGACCCCGTCGGCCACCACCGAAGGGAGGCCCAAGCAAACCATGCTCCTGCGCACATCGCACACGCGACAAGAGTCGCGGCTGGCATGACGACGATCAACAGCAGCGGGGAGATGCTCCAAGCTCTCCGGCCCATGGTCCATGTGGCCTGAGATTGTGCGTCCAAGCCAAGCCGAAGGGAAAACAGGGCCACGACGCCCGCAACGGCGACGACCGTGACGATCCTCACCACCGTGCCGGTCACGGCCCACCCGCCGTATCCACCAAAGCGAGGGAGCAGCAGCGCGAGAAGCACGACGCTCCACACAAGGCTGAGGCTCAACCATGCCCCAAGCCCCTGAGGGGCTGCCATACTTGGACGGGGAAAGGGGCGTGGCGACAAGGCCAACGCCGCCGATGCGGCCAGCAACCCGGGACCACGTTCAGCTTGGGCCGCAGGATCGACGAGAAGCATCGGAAGGAAGGTCGCCAGGGCCAACAGGCCTCCGAGCGCTGCGAGGGGCATTGACACGCGTGGTTGCCATTCGATCCACGAGGCTCCGAGAAGCAACACGAAGATCAGCAACAAGGCGTCCTTGAGGCTGGCTTCAACCGTCGGGGCAACAGGTGCAGAAGCAACGACCTCGACACCACCTTCAAGCCCCAGCATGGCGATCAGCGCCAGAGGAAGCACGACTTCCGCCCGACCCCATGCGGCGTCTTCGTCGCGCCGGAGGGCTGCCCACCACAAAGGAACGGCCATGCCAATGAGCACCAGTCCGTCGCCAGAAACGATGGCGGCAAGCCGTTCAAGCAGGGACGCATCGGACCCAAGGCGAGCGGCAAAATGAGGCCAAGCGGAAGGATTGGCTGCGCCGATGAACCGTGCGCACATTGCCCACGTCCAGCCCACCACAGGCATCCATCTGCGCACCTGTTCCATGCGAGCGTTGGTCAACGTCCGAGGCCACGCCCAAGGAAGGAGCCCAAGCACGAGAAGGAGAAGCGCGAATTGTGGCGTGCCCTCCATGGGCACCACGGTGCAGGTGAGGGCCTTCAAACAGACGATGGAAGGGAAGGCTTGAACCCACATGCTCGGAGGCGGGAACGGTTGCGATGGTCTGGAGGGAGGAGACCACGAGGGAGGAATTGGCTTCCATGCCGCTCACCCGTCTGGCCGAATCGCTTGGCGCCGTGCAAGAGGCATGGTTGAACGTGGTCGAACAACCGCTCCCTGAAACCCTCAGGATCACCCCTGGACGGTCCGATGAGGCATGGACGGTGGCTCAAATCGAATCCATTGGAGGCCAACGGATGCCTTGGATGAGCCTCCATCACGCCTTCACGATGCCCTTCCCGCGTGGCCATGCGGAAGGAGAAGCACGTGCCTTGCTCTCCCATCTTCACCAATCGGGCAGGATCACGCGCCAAGAAGCCGCATCGATGCTTCCGGTCGAAGTGCTGCCCATGGATGACGTGGACGTCGCCGTGGACTTGTGTGCTGCCCCGGGCTCAAAAACAACCCAACTGGCAGAAACCCATCCGGCGGCGACGATCATCGCGAACGAGCCGGTCTCCGGCCGCGTCAACACCCTGGTGTCCAACCGCGGACGCGTTTCACTTGACAACGTCCTGGTGGTTCAGCACGACGGGCGGCATTTTCCTCGCGTTCCTGCGCCTGGCATGGACGCCGTGATCGCCGACCTCCCCTGCACGGGTTCAGCAACGATGCGCAAAAACCGCGAGGTGTGGTGGGCCTGGCGCCCTTCAGCGGGACGCGAATTGCATCACCTGCAGGTCGGCATCGCTCGACGCGCCGCCAGTTTGGTCCGCCCTGGGGGGCATGTCGTGGTCTCCACGTGTTCGCTCGACCCGGTGGAGAACGAAGCGGTCATCGCTGAACTCTTGCGCGTTTGCCCGTGGATGGAGGCGGTGGAACTCCCTGCTGATCGGCTGCAAGGCTTGCATCTGCGCGAAGGCCTGACCACCTGGGACGTGCTCAACGACGACGGTTCCGTGATGCCAATGGACACGGTCGACGCGTGTTACGCACCTCCTGCGGAGGAAGACCTGCAACGTGCTCTTCGGTTGACGCGGCGCCTCCATCCAGAAGACAACAACACCGGCGGATTCTACGTCGCGCTTCTGCGGCATCGCCCCGAAGCAACCCCAGAGGGGGTGGCGAGGACCTTGGTGCCAAAGCGACCAGGGCAGACCCCGTACCTTCGTGACCTTCCCGGTCCAAGCCGACATGACGTCCACGACGTGGACGAATCGGTGTCCGGCCCACTCATCGAGCACCATGCGCTGAACGCTGATGTGGCGTGGTGGCGACGCGGAAAGCGGCTTGCTGTTTCGCCACAAAGCATGCGTGACCGGTTGTGGTCGCCTGAAACCCCAGACGGCCGTGGAGGGCGCTTCCCTGGAGGTTCCTTCCATCCGCTGCGTGCCATCCATGTCGGCCTGCCCGTCTTTGCCGAAAACCGAGGCATGTGGCGGGTTCGTCAGGAAGGCCTTCCCGTCATCGAGCGTCATGGCACACCGGCCTCGGTCACCGTCGATCTGGGCCTCATTGACCGCCTTCTGTCCGGGGAAGCCCTCGACCTCGAGGATCTGCCTGACGGCGTTGAGCGTGGTTCGGCCCTCCTGCACGTGGACCATGCCACAGGCGCCACCACCGTCCCGGTGTGGGTGCAAACAAAGGTCACCCTCATGCTCGACGACGTCGAGCGTCGCATGCTCGCCCTCCGCCTCTTTGGCCGTTCTTTGACGGAGGAAGAGGAGTGAAGCGCTCATCCTTGCTCCTTTTGTCGATGCTCGGGCTCCTCCTCGCCGCGCCGTTGGCGGCCGCCGTCGAGGCACCGCTCAGCACGGAGCATGATCCCCCTGTGGTGGAATGGTTCCACGGAGAAGGGGGCGATGACGCCCTTGACCGCCTTGAAGAAGCGGCGGCCGATGGTCACATCCGGCTCCTGCACTGGCGCCTCGACGCAGAGGGAGCGGGGTCGGATTTCCCTGACGACGATGCACGCCTTCGTGCGGACACGCTCGGCGTTGCGTCCGGCCCGGCCATCGCGGTAAACGGCGTGGTCTTGGCGGACCTCGAAGAGGACACCTTCGACGCCGCAGTGGACCTCCATGCCCCGCGTGATGTGCTCACGTTCTCAGGAAGCGTTGGCGTCCTCGAAGCGGACGGTGAATTGGCGGTTTTGATCCGAGGAACGGTGACGCCGCAGGAAAACCTCAGCGAGCACGTCATCGTGCTGGTCACCCTGACCGAAGACGGGGCCGTGGACCGGCATGGACGAACCGCAACCCACCTGGTCCGGGACATGCGGCCTGAGGTCGCCTTTGGACGCGAGGCTGGGAATGCCTCACAGGTGCTCTGGACCATGACGCCAGACCACCTCGAAGCGGCAGGCGTCGACCTGTCGGGTCATGGCATGGGATACCGCCTCAGCTTGATCGTCGTGGAACACGGCGTCGTGCTTCAATCCCACACGCAGGCCTTGCCCGACTCCACCTCTGGCATGGACCGAAGCACGGCCCTGATCGTGCTGCCCCTCGCCAGCGTGGTGGTCGTGGTGCTCGTCCTCATTCTGCGCGGTGAAATGAAGACTGACCAGGCCCTTCCCGCGATTGGCGCCGTGCCCTGGGACGGGCAAGGAAAGGTGCAGGTGTTGGTGCAGGCCGGCACGTCGCCTTGCACGGTGACGGGCATCGAGGCTGAACCGCCGTGGAAGGTCGCTGGCCGCAGCATGCATCGAGAGGTCGCTGAAGGCGAGTTGAACGTGATCGACGTTCGCCCCAGCCGTGGTGGCGATGCTCCGTTGCGCCTGCGGTTGTCCATCGAAGTGGAAGGAGAAGGGGGTTGGGTTCAGAGCTTGGACGTTGAGCGCACCTCCGAGGTGTCGAAGCGTTCATGATGGCCCCCGCACGAGCGTGGCTGATGCACGACCTCGACGCCACGGACCGGGCCATTCTCGGCGCGTTGCTCGAAGATGCACGCTACAGCCAACGCGAGATCGCCAAGCGCGTCGGCGTGGCTCAAGGCACGGTGACCAACCGGCTCCGCAGGATGGAAGATGCTGGCATCATCGTCGGCCACCAAGTTCGCCTGGACGCTGAACGGCTCGGGTGGGAGATGACCGTCATCGCAGGGCTCCGCATCGCCAAGGGGAACATGATGGAGGTGCAGCGCGCCATCGCAAAGGACCCCCGGGTGTTTGCGGTGTACGACGTGACCGGAGATTACGATTCCATGGTGCTGGCCCGGGTGAAGAACCGAGCCGATTTGGACGACCTGACCAAAACCGTCCTCACCAGCGATCACGTGACGCGGTCCTACACCCACGTGGTGCTGAACACCGTCAAAGAAGAGGGGGTCGCGCTACCGCCCTTCGACCCCGAGGACCTCGACCAGGCCTGAAAGACCCTCCACGGTGCGGGTTTCGGGCTTCAGGCATCGCATGAGCACGCGCCGTACATCCTCGTCGATCTTGACGTCAAAGGCTTCGAGGCGACGGCGGAAGGTGGTCTGGAGCCGCCCTCCCGTCCGGTCCCAATCCATCAATACGTGAATGGCGGGACCGCCGTCCACGCCCCTGGTGCCGTAGGTTTCCACCAAGTGCGCCACGCGTCGAGCCAAATCCCATCCCCGGTTGACCACTTCCACGGGACCCGTGATGCCCAAGGAACGAAGCGCGGCCACGTCCCTCGGCCCTTCCACCAAAATTGGGCGTGCGGTGGACGCCTGATCTTCCCTCAAGCCGGCCAAGGCCTCGCGAGCCTCCTCGTGACGAGGATGAAGAGGCACTCGGGGAGCACGCATGCACGCCGACATGCGCAGCGTGGTCATCAAGCATGTGCGTCGTCCGTGGCCCCCTTTGGGAGATGGGCGCTCAACCCTGCCAGCACCGCATCGAGGTCCATCCCTTCCACGCGAACACGCTTCTGGCGCGACGTATGGCCTTCCACGATGGTCACGTCCGTGGCCAGGCAACCCAACCAAGCCGCCAATTGAGCGCACAAGGCGCGGTTGGCTTGTCCAGCCTGCGCCCGTGCCGTCAACCGAACCACGGCACGCTGACGCCAAGGGTCAACGCCGCCTAAGGACGCCTGAGCAGCGCCGGGCTGAACCTGCAGAGCGATGAGAACGGCCCCGTCCAAGGTCGACTGGAGTGCGTCCACCAAAGCCATGCTTCGGCGTGGGGTCATGAAGCGCATCAACCGTCCGATGAAAGGACCAAAAATTTCGGAAAACCGGGAGGCCGGGAGGATGGTGTTCAAATCGAGGTCGAAAGGCTCGCATTCCCACATCCAACAACGCTTAAGGAAGGCCCTCCCGAGGCTCGGACCGAGGGCGTCCAATGGCTGCTCAAGACACACTGTTTTCGGTGCTCTACGACAAGTTCCTGTTTTGGGCCATCCTCGTGGGTGTAATCACCTTCGGGTGGATGTTCCTTTTCATGGCGCGTTTCCGCGCAGGGATTGCGGAAGACGAGTCGAAAAGCCTCTGGAAGATCACGCCTGGTACCTTCCCGCTTGAGAGCAGCAACCACGACGCAGACCGAAAATTGGAGATCGCGTTCTACGTCATCCCGACCATTTTGGTGGCGTGGTTGACCTTCCTTGCCACCGCGTCCACCGCCGACGTCTGGGGGAGCATTCCCGACGACGACCACCGCTTCGACATCACCGTGAACGGTTACCAGTGGTACTGGGAGTTCGTGTACGAAGACCCACTGACGTGGGAAGACGAGCACACCGGCATGGACGTTGAAGTTCGACAAAGCGAAGGCGACGTCGTGCTGCACGCCATGGGCTTGAACCCGCACACGGCCGTGGTCAGCATGGACGGCGTGAAGACGGAGCATGCCTTCAACGGCAGCGACATGATCACCGTGGAGGACTTCTTCTTCGATGCTGGGCTTCACTACAAGGTCGACATCCTCGACGAGGAAAGCACGGTGCTCCACACCTGGGAACACATTCCCGTGGGCCACATCTTCCGCACCCCCGTTGAGCCGCTGATCATCCCTTGTTCTACCATCGACTCCGCCGACGACACCTCGGACATGCCCGAGGACGGCGTGGTGTTCACCATGCACTCCCGCCCCATCGACGACAGCGACCCACGTTACGTGGGCGTTCAGCACTCCTTCTGGCTCCCTGAGTTCGGCGTGAAGGAAGACTTGGTGCCCGGCCTTGAGCAGGGCACGACGATGTACGTCTTCCCCGACGATGCAGGCACCTTCCCCATCCGCTGTGCTGAGTACTGTGGATTGCAGCACTCGCAGATGGTGGGTGAAGTCAAGGTCGTCGCCGAAGAAGGCAAGACCTGCGACGAAGACGTTGGCATCAAGAAGACCGATGGAGGTGAGGCTTGATGCGCACACGCGCCATTGCTGTTCTCCTCGTGATGATCGCCGCCTTGGCCTTCACGCCAAGCTTCGAGGCCATGCCCGCCGGCATCGGCAGCGCGGGTGACGGCGGTTGTTCATGCCACGGTGGCGCCAACACGGACACGACCCTGATCGTGACCGGCCTGCCCGAGTCGTTCAACGCCAGCGAAACCTACGCGTTCACCCTCACCGTCGTCAACGACGACCTGCCCCGCTCCGAACCCGATGCTGGCCGCTACGGCGGCTACCGCATCCTCGTGACCGAGGGCGTCGTGAACGCCGTCCCCGAGTCCGCTGGACAAGTGATGGACGCAGGATTGACGCACACCGCAGAAGCGAACACCGTGCGCACGTGGGACTTCGAGTGGACCGCTCCCGGCGACGACGAAGCCACGGCTGAGTTCACCATCTACGGAAACGCTGTGTCCGGTGGCGACGGCCCTGGTGGCGACGAATGGAACGTGGTGAACCTGCTCGTGCCCGGCCTCAACGCCGGTGCCATGGCTCCCAGCGCTCCTCCGCTGATCATCCTCATGACGGCGTTGTTGCTTGCGGTCGGCCTGATCGTGCTCGGCACGATGTGGGTCTTCTACCGACGCAGCCCTGAGACCTTCACCATGGGTGCCTTCTGGGCCTACCTGAAGCCGTGGTTGACGACGACGGACCACAAGGAAGTCGGCATCATGTACTTCCTCTACGGGTTCCTCTTCTTCCTTGTCGGAGGCCTGCTGGCCCTGATTTTCAGGATTCAACTGTCCGTACCAGAGAACGATTTCCTGACCTACGACCAGTACAACTCCTTCTTCACCCTGCACGGCACCACGATGATTTTCCTCGCGGCCATGCCCATGATTGCGGGTTTCATGAACTACGTTCTTCCGCTGCAGATCGGCGCCAAGGACCTCGCCTTCCCGCGCATCAACGCCCTCGGCCTGTGGATGCTGGTGTTCTCGACCCCACTCATCTACACGGGCATCTGGACCGGTGAGGGTGCTGACATCACGTGGGTCATGTACCCGCCTTACTCTTCGTTGAACGAATTCGGCGAATACGGCAACAACCCAGGGACCACCGCGTTCATCGCGGGCATGGTCATGCTTGGTGCATCGAGCACCTTGAGCGGTGTGAACTTCATCACGACCGTGTTCACCATGCGCGCGCCCGGCGTCACCTGGTGGCGCATCCCTCTCTTCTCGTGGTCGGTGTTCGTGTCCGTGTTCATGCTCTTCGTGTCGCTTCCGGCCTTCATCGTCGGCGTGGCCTTCCTGCTGTTTGACCACACCATTGGAACCACCTTCTACACCTTCGGCGGCGACCCGATCTTGTTCCAGCACCTGTTCTGGTTCTT
>QQSJ01000116.1 GCA_003602635.1 Candidatus Poseidoniales archaeon | reverse complement strand
AGGAAGGCGTTGCCGTAATCCCAGAAGTACATGCCACGTTCAGCCATCGCATCAACGGCGTTGGCGTGCCGAACCAAGGTCGATTCGATTTCTGCGCGGAACGTCGCAGGATCATCGGCCATCAGAGCCATGGCCTCGTCGTACGGACGGCCAACGGGGCAATACCCGCCACCGAATGGATTGTGGAGGCTGGTTTGGTCGCTGCCCAGGTCGATGTCCACCTCCCGTTCCAGAAGACGTTCCCACACGTCAACGATGTTGCCAATGTATCCAATGGAAACACCAACCCGTTGATCACGAGCCTCGACCAACCGGTCGATGGCCGTGTCAAGGTCGTCGTGAACTTCACTGAGCCAACCCTGCTCGTGGCGCTTGTGAGCAGCATGCGGATTGACTTCACAAATAAGACACGCAGCTCCTGTGATGACGGCTGCTTTGGCTTGCGCGCCCGACATGCCGCCAAGACCGCTCGTCACAAACGTGACGCCTCCGAGGTCGTCCTTGGGGTCGAGGCCGAGATGCAACCGGGCGGCGTTGAGCAAGGTGATGGTGGTTCCGTGAACGATTCCTTGCGGTCCAATGTACATGTACGATCCAGCCGTCATTTGACCGTACTGCGTGACACCAAGGGCATTCATCACCGCGAAATCATCCTGTGAGGAGTGGTTCGGGATGACCATCCCGTTGGTGACCACCACACGTGGGCTTTCTCTGGCAGCAGGAAACAACCCAAGCGGGTGGCCTGAATACATCGGAAGGCATTGTTCATCGGTCATGGTCGCGAGGTAGCGCATGGTCAAGCGGTATTGCGCCCAGTTCTGGAAGACGGAGCCGTTGCCTCCGTACGTGATCAATTCGTGAGGGAATTGGGCCACGTCTGAATCAAGGTTGTTCATGATCATGAGCATGATGGACGCAGCTTGTGGCGTTTCAGAAGGGTAGGCATCAAGCGGGTAGGCCCTCATTGGGACGGCTGTTGGTCGGTAACGGTGCATGATGATCCGTCCATACCGGTCCAATTCCTGGAGGAACTCCGCAGCCACATGTTCGTGATGCGACGCGGGCAGGTAGCGCAGTGCGTTTTCAAGGGCCAAACGGCGTTGATCCTTGGACAATGAAACGGGGCGATCAGGTGCGTGGTCAACGTCTGGGTCCAGTGGGAGAGGCGGAGGGACGTCCGCAGGAATGCCCTCGAGGATGGACGCTCGCAATGCGGCCTTCAGGTCGCCCATGCAGGCTGCTTCGCACCGCGACCTTTGTGGTTTGTCCATCTGAAATGCGGTGCTGAGACTTGAAATACGACCGATTTGACCTTCGTTCATGGAACCGAAGCAGGGCTTGAGCAGGCTCGGTCCAGGGACCCTGTTGAATTCCACCGTGGCCGTGTCCATTGTGGTCATCTTCATGGCGATGATCGCCTCACCGCTTGCCAACAACAACGGTGGGTCGACCACCTCGGAACTCAGGGTCCCGGTGTGGGAGCGTGCAGGCCTGCCTTACGACGTCACGTCCGACTTCGGCAGCGTCTTGGAAATTGGCCCATACGAACCGCTTGCAACGCAAAACGAATGGAACTCAACCCACGTGTTCGTAGAATACGAACTTCCGTTGAGCGAGGGTGGGGCCGCAGCAACCGGCCCCGTCATTTCACTCGCCTACTGGCGACCCGACGTTCCTGAAGGCGTTCAGGTCCCGGTCATCGCTGAATTCGGACCCTATTTCCAAGAACCAAGCGTCGAAACGCCGACCATCGAAGTCCCCGGTTCCTGGCTTGGTCAGATGATCGTCGACCAACTGCTGCCTCATGGGTATGCTTTTGCTCAAGTGTCCGTCACAGGGACCGGCCGTTCAAACCACTGCATGGACCTCATGGGTTTCGCAGAACAGGAGGGTGTGAACGCTGCCGTCACATGGCTTGGGGAGCAAAATTGGTCCAACGGCGCCGTGGCCATGATTGGCAAATCCTACGACGGCAGCACGCCTTGGCAAGCGGCCATGTACGGCAATGAAGCGCTGAAGACCATCGTGCCCATCTCCGGGTTGATCGGCGTCAAGGAACTCATGTGGAGAAACGGATCGGCCGAGGCACGTGCTCCCATCATGCACAACGGCGTGTACGGCTCCTACGGCATTGACGGAGATGAGGAAGATTACCAGAACATCTGTCCGGATTACCTCATTGGTCCGGGCACCGGCGTATCGGCGTGGATGTTTGGCTCAGAAGTGTTTGGAGACTACTGGGCAGAACGGTATTTCCTCGACCGCGTGATTGAGAATTACAGAGGCAGCGTATACCTGATTCAAGGGATGCACGATTGGAACGTGGACCCGCACATGGCCGTACCCACGATGAACAGGTTGATTGACGCCGGCATCGAAGCAAGGGGTCTGTTTGGACAATGGGACCACGATTATCCAGATCGTCCTGAGCAACTCGACGACAGGAGTGAACTCGGGGGATGGGGTGGAGAAGCCTTCCCAGAAATGGTGCGATACGATTGGATGCAAGACCTCCATGAGTGGTTCGATTACTACCTGAAGGACATCGGTGAGCAGCCAGGGCAATGGATCGAAGTGCAATCCAACCTAGGTCAATGGCGTCTGGAGGACCGTTACCCTCCGGCAGATGCCAATGAAATCATCTTCCAGCTTGGATCGGATTTGTCACTGACCGACGGTGGCCTGACGGTCCTCCCCGACACCACCACTGGCCCAACATGGACCTCGGAACCCTTGACGGAAGACCTCCAAATCGTCGGGACGCCGCGCTTGCACGTTGAGGTTCAAACCGCGACCGTTGGCGGACAGTTGTATGCTCTGCTGGAATCTTGTGACGGCACCACGTGCATCCACGTTGGCCATGCGATCATGGACCTGCGCTACCACGAAGGAGGCGACGACCTCCAAACATGGGTGGCTCCGTTCGAGAGCATCACCGCACTCATGGAATTCATGCCGCTGGACGCCAAAGTCCCCGCGGGCCACACCCTCCGGTTGAGCCTTACTTCAACGGGCATGGATTACCTTCCAGCCTCCACTTCAAGCATCGTCACGGTGTCCGAGGGCGAGGGGAGCACCTTGCAACTTGACACGGTGAACCTGGACGACCGGCGCCTGTTTGATCCTCCAACGTGCCTGCACGAACGTTGTGCGGCTGCAGAATGATGCTCACTCTTCTTCGTCGATGGCCTGATGGCCGGCGAAACTGATTTCGATCCACTTGCTGGTCGGCGTGTTCGATACTGCGGCGGTTGAATCCAAAGGAACGAGCACGTTGGCCTCGGGGAAGTAACTGGCCAGGTTTCCGCGAGGAATGGCGTATGGAATCAGCAACCAGTCGTCCGACCGACGCTCACCGTCGGTCCAATGGCTCACTAGGTCGATACGATGGCCGGTTTTCCAGCCTCGTTCTGCCATTTCTGTGGCGTTCATGAACACCACACGACGGTTTCCTTTGACGCCACGATAGCGGTCTGCAAGGCCGTAAATGGTGGTGTTGTATTGGTCATGCGACCGCAGGGTCATCATGACGTGCGTCCCACCGTGTTGAGGCTCGAGTTCCGGAAGGCCATGCAGAGAGAATCCGGCACGTCCACTCGGTGTGTTGAACTGGCCAGCGTCCCTGGGCGGATTTGGAAGTTCAAACCCGTTTGGTTGACGAACGCGGTTGTTGTAATCGTCAAACCCAGGAATCGACGCTTCGATCAACGAACGGATGATGTCGTAATCTTGCGTGAACTCGTTCCAAGGCACCTCGTCCACACCAAACATGCGAGCGGCGAGTTCAGCCACGATCCATGGCTCGGACCTAAGGTCCTTCGATGCCGGTGGCAATCGGCCCTGAGACCGGTGCACGATGCCCATGGAGTTCTCAACGGTCACAAACTGCTCCACGCCATCTTGGAGGTCCGATTCAGTGCGACCCAAGCAAGGCAGCACGAGCACGTCACCGATGGTTGGAATCATGTGTGAACGGTTGGGTTTGGTCGAGACATGCACCACCAAACCAACCTTGCCGAGTGCGGCTGCGGTTCGGTCTGTGTCTGGAGCGGCCGACACAAGGTTTCCTCCCATCGCCATCAAAACGTCGACATCACCGCGTTCCATGCCACGAATGGCGTTCACCACATCGTAGCCATGGTGGCGAGGCATTTCGACGCCCGTCCCTTCTTGCATCCGATCAAGGAAGGCGTCGCTGGGAGCCTCCCAAATCCCGACCGTCCGGTCGCCCTGGACGTTTGAATGACCGCGAACGGGACAAAATCCTGCGCCAGGGCGGCCGACGTGACCTCCAAGGAGCAGGAGGTTCACGACTTCCTGAATGACCGCCACGCCGTTCCTGTGTTGGGTCAAACCCATGGCCCAACACGCGATGGTGGCCTTGCTTTCGTTGAGCATGGATGCGGCTTGTTCGATGCGTGAACGCTCAAGGCCGGTGTCCGCCTCAATCCTGTCCCAATCGACGTCTTGCCTGGCTTCAGAAAACGCATCAAAGCCAGTGGTGGATTCGTCGAGGAACGATTGATTCACGGCTCCTTCGGCGATGGCCAAGTGTTGCAACGCATGCAGAAGGGCAGCGTCGGAACCGATGCGGACCGGAAGGTGCAAGTCAGCGAGTTGATCGTCAAAGAGATCCATGCGCATGTAGTCTTGAGGATGCTTGAAGCGTTCCAATCCCGCCTCAGGGAGGGGGTTGACGTGCAAAATCCGAGCACCTGCACGTTTTGCATCACGGAGCGAGGTGAGCATGCGTGGGTGGTTCGTGCCGGGGTTTTGACCGATGACCACAATTACATCCGCCTTTGGGAAATCGGACAAACGGACGGTCCCCTTGCCAATACCAATCGTGGTTCCAAGCGCTTTGCCACTCGACTCATGGCACATGTTAGAACAATCTGGCAAGTTGTTGGTCCCCAACTGACGCACCATCAATTGGTAGAGAAAGGCGGCCTCGTTGCTCGTTCTGCCAGACGTGTAGAAGACCGCTCGATTGGGGTCGTTAAGGCCCATCAAGCGCTTCCCAACCATGTCCAAGGCATCGTCCCAATCGATGCTCTGGAAACGGTCTGCACCTGCTTTCCTCATCACGGGGTGAGTGAACCGTCCGAGATCACCCAGTTCGTAATCGCTCATGGACGCCCATTCGTCGATGCTTTTGGAGCCGAAGACCTCGGGCGTGAAACGTGCAGACATCGCTTCTTCAGCCACGGCTTTTGCACCGTTTTCGCAGAATTCGAACCCAGAACGGTGTTCAGGATCCGGCCATGCGCAGCCCGGGCAGTCAAAGCCTTCCTGTTGGTTGACCGTCCTGAGGGTCTTCCACGTGCGCCGGACGCCCATGCGGCGAACGCCATGTTTGACGCTGGAAGCCACAGCAGGCAATCCTGCTGCCCGCGTTTTCGGTGAAGTGACACGCAGCGGCGTACGATCTTCCGGAGTCCTCCCGGGTTGGCCCTGCATGATGCTTCCCTGACCACCTTGGATTCAAGCCTTTGTGGCCACGTCCGACCATGGACCCACAAATTGCGGGTCGGTTTTGGTCGCGAAACCCATCACAAGGATGCCATGATCACGTGCAAGCATCGCAGCTTGATTTGACATGGCACCGACGCACGCCACCTGTGGAAGCCCCAAACGGACGACTTTGGCCATGAGGTCCCACCCACAACGGCCAGACAACAACAGCGTCGTAGGTGGTTGTTCTTGTCCAGCCTGCAACCAAGCTCCTACGGCTTTGTCCAACGCCGTGTGACGCCCGATGTCTTCCTTCAACACAAGATCAGCGTCTGCTGCGAACAAGGCCGCTGCATGAACCCCTCCAGTGGCCCGAAACATGTCCTGGTGCTCCTTCATGGACAGGAGCCGTTCAACGATGATCGAAGGCAACACCGGAGAGCCACCTCTGAAGCGATGGCCGGGGGGAGGTGCGGAAAGTTGCTCCCCGCAACCACCGCACGACGGGAGAATGAACCGCGATTCTTTGACCGGCCCCCAACCGCTGGCCCCCTCGAGATGGACCGTTTGCCCAACCTCGTCAGAGCCATGGATGGCCGTAGGAGCCTTGCCTAAGCCGTCCCACCACCCTTCTGACAAGGCGTGTCCGATGGCGAACGCATCGAGGTCCTGTGGGGAAGCCAAGACGCTGACGCGATGCCCCGCCTCGGACGTAAGGGTGACGTGAATTTCCTCAGCAAATTCGTCCACGGCCGGAATGAAGGTCCCTTCATGAAGCCGAAGGATCGGGCGCCGTTCTGTTGGATTCACGTGGACGTCTCCGTGTCGATGTCAAAAAATTCGAATTGGAGATTGACCAACTCGCTGGATGAACCCGCTTCAGCGTATGCCTTCAGCGGTTCGGCGTTGAGTTCCAAAAATCGAACACCCCAACGCACGCAAGCCAGCACTTGTGCGGCTTGTTCATCATGGCCGGACAACACCAGCGTAGCCGCCAGCGCTTCCACCGTCGATAGACGGCCCGGCTTCCCCCAGTTCACAGGATTGGCCGCGAGAAGGAGGGGGAGCATCCGATGCTGCAAGCGCGTGCGGCGGTCGATGGATGCAACAGAGCCATCGATTTGAGCCCAACTGCAATCGAGGGCGACCAGGGCGCCGTCCGTGAGCAGGTGATGGTCTTCCGGGCCGAACACCTTGCCGCAAAGTGGATCGAGCAACACGCCTCGCCGTGGAACCCTGCGCAGATCCTTGTGCAACACGACGTCACCTCTCTTCGAGGAGCGTACGGCCGTGTTCTTCTTTGGGTCGTCTTGAGCGAGCCATAT
>QQSJ01000115.1 GCA_003602635.1 Candidatus Poseidoniales archaeon | reverse complement strand
ACATTTTGATAATGAGATACAAGTTGCAAAACTTGAAGCCATGGATGGTGTAACCAAAGAAATTATTAAAGAAGATTCTGTACCAGGTGGTCCTGTTAGCAGGTATACATTTGCTGATGGTAGAAGTATTTATCTTCTTGCGGAGGGGCGTTTAATTAATCTTGGTTGTGCTACAGGTCACCCCAGCTTTGTGATGTCCAACAGTTTCGCGAACCAGGTCCTCGCACAAATGGACCTCTGGGCCAACAGGGACACCGCGGAGATCAACGTCAGCATCCTGCCGAAGCACCTCGACGAAGAGGTGGCTTTGCTTCACCTCGAGCGCATCGGTGCGAAGTTGACCCCCTTGTCGAAGGACCAAGCCGACTACATCGGGGTCGAGGTCCAAGGACCCTACAAGCCTGAAGCGTACCGCTACTGAGTCAACCGAGGTTGGATCAGACGTGGCCTGCGGGCCACCGTCAGGCGCGTTGAGTTGCTCAAGTGAGCACTTCGAGCAAGCGGTCTTGCTCGGCTGCTCTGCGCAATTCCATGGCGATGCGGCGGCCGCTGCTCATCGGCTTGCGCCAGAGGGCGTTGCCGTAGGGGTGGCCGACGTTGACGTGGACGTTGGTGCCACCGCCCAAGCGTGGGGCGACGTCGTAGATGGCGTAGTTCATGTCCTTGTCAATGCAGGTCTGGAGGCAGAAGGGCCCGATGACGCCAGGGTCGTAGTGTTCCTGAGCGGCATCGATGAACTTCTCACCAAGCTCGAAGGCGGTTTCGAGCAAGGATTCGCGGATGGTGGCGGTGTTGTGCCCGACCACGGTCATTTCAGGAATTTGTTGGTGTGCGGGCATCGTCATTTGCTGGGGAGCAGGCAGACGGACGTGGCCNTCGAGGGAGGACTCGAAGCGCCAGTCGACGCCGAGCAACTCGAGCGACTCGTCACGGTCGGCCAGCGGGCTGTGGAAGAAGTTCAGGTTGAACACGGGTCCGATGACGTAGCGCTCGATGCGGGCCCCGTCGAGGCTCTCTTGGTCGATGATGCCCTCCTTCAGCAGGGTCTGTGACTTCTCGACGTATTCCTCGTAGGACGCACAGGTGAAGAAGCCCCGCTCAAGTTTCTTCTGAGCGTGGTGCAACTTCACGATGACCAAGCAATCGATGTCCTGTGGGTCATCGATTTTCTCAGGATACGGCAATCCGGCCTTGTCGAGGATCCAGTAGTAGTCCTGGTCCTCGGTGCGCTCTTCCATTCGAAGCATGTTCCGCGAGCCAAACATGGGCACGTGGAAGTCGTTCTCGATGGCGTTGATGTCGCAGTAGGAGGTGAAGGAGCGGTTCGGGATGTACACCACGTTTCGGTCGCGCATGCGTTGTTGCATGCCAGGGTCGAGGACGCCGTCGAAGGTTGGCATCACGATGGCTTTGTCCACCATGCCTCGGCGTACGCGTCCGGAGGAACTGCGTTGGGATTGGAAGTACTTCGCGTAAGTCTTCTCTCGGCCTTCCTTGCAGTAGGCCACGGTGGGGAAGCCTTCCTCGATGGCGCCGTCGCAAATGTCGAGCGCTGAATGCGACGCAGTCATGCCCACACGGAGCTTCATACGGTCGTAGTTCTCGACGATGCCAGCGATGTCGTCACGGGTAATCATGCCAAGGCCTCCAACCGAACTCCCCGGGGGGGGTTCTCAATCATACCGCTGAAGTTGCATCAGCTCGTCGGTCGAGAGGGTCTCGCCGGACATCAGTTTGCCCATGAGATCCGAGACTTCCATCCGTGGGGTTGGACGGTGGCTTTCGCCGCTGTCGGCGCTGCGCATGGCGCGGAGCATGTCTTGGGTGGAGTGGAGGCAGCGGAGGGAGACGATGTAGTGGTGGTGAGCGCTGTCGGCCTCACGCTTGATCGAGCGAAGTTCACGGTGCGCCCGCTCTTGCTTGGCGCGGGTGTCGTCCACTTGAGCGTGCCACTTGAGCATCAAATCGTGCGCCGCTTGGGCTGCTGCCGCCGCTTCTTCGACCTCTTGATGGGCCGCTTCTTGCTCTTCCTGAGCCTTCTTCAAATCGGCACTGACGGCACCGAGTTCGGTGTCGCTGGCTTCGGCCGCCTTCATGTCGCGGATCTGCTTCTGGATGCTCTTCATGCGCTCCATGACCTTCTTTTCGTTCTTGCCGGTGTGACGGCCTTGCTCGAATTCACGCTCAAGACGGTCCAAGTCGCGGCGAAGGCTGTGAAGGGTCACCGGACGCTCACGACGGCCTCGACGTCCGAAGGGCTGTTCCTCTGGCTGTGGTTGAGGTCCACGGGATTCTTCGATCTTGGCACGGGCTGAACGCACGCGTTCCGTGGCTTCCTTGCGGACTTCCTTCTTGTTCCGCACGATTTCGTTGAGTTGCTCGCGAACTTCGCGCTGCTGCTTGACCTCGGCGATGAGTTCACGCACCTCGCCGCTGAGTTCGTCACGGGCCGTTCGCGCGGTCCGTGCCTTCTCGTTGTGACCGTCACGGGCTTCACGGTAGGTGGTGGCTTTGGTGTCCACCATCGTTCGTCGTTCTTCAAGCAGGGACTTGAGGTCGCTCATTGCGGTCACCGTCAGGCCATGGACCCGACGTTGCAGCCACCTGCACGTCGCATTTAACCCTTCAGCGTGACAAGAGGCTGCAGCATCGCTGCACTTCGGCCAAAAGACCACCGAGATTGGGAGCCGTATCGGTCAACACCAGCAAGAGGTCGCCACCTTCCAAGCGCTCGGCCAGCATCCAACCTTGCTCCGCTTCGAGGGTGAGCCGATCCTTGGGTTTCAGCATACCAAGGGCTTCCGTGCCTGCTTTTCGGGCCTCATGCGCCCGCGGTCCAGCAGAAGCGAGCGACAAGCCACTCGCCTCCACAAAGGCGGCGCCGGTGATTTCGCTTCGGGATGCGCACAACCCCTCGAGCACGGACTGAGGCATGTGCCGCCTTCCTTGCGCGGGTGCATCAGTCTTCCCACGGCGGGGCGGGTGGCATGGGCCCGCGCATCAGGAGGCCGACGCCGTCGGTGTAGTAGTCGTGCAATTCTCCTTCCGCCCGCAATCCACGGCGTTCGTAGAATCGAATCGCAGCTTTGTTGTCCTGGCGCACCTCAAGACGAACGCCGGTCAATCCCTCGTCGCGCCCTGCCTGCAAGGCCAAGTTCCATCCTCTGCTTCCCAGGCCTTGGCCTTGGAGGGAGCCTTCCAATGCGAACGCGACCACCCGCTGGTCCACGTCCTTGAACGGGGTGGTCCAAAGAAGGCCTCTGAGCCGGTCCGGTCCAAGCGCCGTGAGCGTTTCTCCGTCCTCGTGTTCGAGCAACATCAGGTTCCCGTCCCACGTTGGGACGGGCAAACTTGCGAGGCTCCTTGGAGTGTAGGTTTCACCGGTTTGGGACAGAAAGAGCCGACACGCGGCCTGCGCCCAGGCTTCAGTCCACTCGGCCGGGCTGCGTGCCGTGCACCACGTGAACATCGGTTCACTCCCGTGGTGACCTCGGGCCCTTGCCTCGCTTGCCTCGACGTTGAGTCACGTCGTTTCGCCGCTTGGATGCAGCGTGCCGTTCGGATTTGTGACGGTGCCGCTTGGACAGTTTTTTCTGTTCGCCTGTGCCCGACAGGCCACCTTGATCGAGCAGTGCTCCAAGGTCCGCCAACGAAAGCGTGCCTCCGGTTTGAGCGCGTTCCCGGACTTCCTTGACGTCGACACGAGGGCGGCGGGGGCCGGTGCGTGAACCGCCACGTTGCGCTCCGTCGCGCCGCGGTCCGCCACGTTGTTGGCCGCCTTTCAGAAAGGCCTCCAAACGGCCGATTTCACGGCTGATTCGCTTCCGTTCTTTGCGCCGTTCCATCAGCAGCTTCGAGATTCGGTTGGCGCGTCGGTCGTACTCGTCCACGTCGCCGCTGCGCACACGGACCTCCTTCAGCCCGGGTTCGTCCTTGAGCAACTCCTGATGGGCTTGTTTCCGGTCCTTTTCCAGGGTGCGGATTTTCTTGACCTCTTCGCGTTGGACCTGAAGCAGTTCGATGAAACGTTGGTGGTGGGCAATGCTTGCCGCCTTGGCGTTGTGCATCGCTTGCAACTCGAAGAAACGGCTGAAGTTTTGCTGTTCACGTTCCAAAGAGGGGACTCGGAACACGTCAACTTCGTTGGTCAAGGCGTGGTAAAGGCGCTTGAGTTCCTCTTCGATCCTGCTGCGAGGCAACACCAAGCGCTGGTTTTCTGCATCACGCATGGCTTTGGCCTCGTCCATTTCGGCCGCCCTTGTCCGTAGGCCTCTGGCGATGGACCGGATGTCTTGGCTCATCTCGTCCGTGTCGCTGAGGGCCCCACGCATGGCTTTGGACAGGCGAATGGCCTCCTCGCGCTCGGCCACGAGGGCGTCCACCCGGTCTTGGGCCACGCCAAGTTCTGCACGTTTTGTGGCCAGGAGGGCGGCGACCTTCTCTCGGTCCATGCCTTGCAAGTCATCGAAGAGGCCCTTCGGTTGGTCTGGGGCAAGCCGAAGCCCGTCCACAGGCGCCACCAAGTCCGCCAGGCCGGTGCCGTTGGCCAAGCCCTCCCACATTCGGAGTCCTTCTTCCATCAGGTCGGCCCATCCTTCGGCTCGAACCACTCGTGAGAGATCATGGTCCAGGTCGAACGGGTCCTCGATGGCCATGACGTGGTGGCCCATGCGGTCCACGGCGCCTTGAAGTTCCTTCACTGGACCGGCCTTCGGAGCGGGCCAGCGACGCTTGGAGCGTCGTGGGTCATCGGCTTCACGGAGGCTGACGATGCGCTCGTCCCAAGGATGTTGGACAAACCAGCGGTGGAAGAAACTCGCAAAGAGGTGGGCAGCTGTGGCGTTGCCGGGCTTGAAATCCTCGGGCGCAAGAATGGTCGTGTCGTGTTTACGTCCGTCGTAGGTTTCGATGCGTCGTGGTTCCCCTGCTTGCAGGTTTGGGACGATCGGGGATTCAATCGACTGGAGGTGGCGCAGCACCAACACGGTCCAGGCGTAGGAGGACAAGGTGCCTCGGAAGGCGTTGGCCAAGCCACGCTGCAAGGCCCAATGTTTGACCGCAAGGGCGACGGTTTTGACGCGCGGGTCGACCTCAACGTAGGTGGCGATGAGTTCCGTGTTGCGCAACGCAAGGGCGTTGTTGAGGCTCAAATCGATTGGAATTCCAGTCGTTGGGTCGGTGAATTTGACGATGGGGACCTTGGCACGACCGATGGTCTGAATGTCGCGGTAATCCTCGCCTTCCAGCACGTTCGCCAAATGCTTGAGCACACTCTTCGGTTTCCGGAGGTCCTTCACCACCAAACAGAGGTCGACGTCGCCACGTCGCAAGACCAGTCCTGTTTCAGCCGAACCGAAGGGGTGCAAGGTGGATCCCCTGACGTGGCGCTCCAGCACCCGCTTGAGGTGCTTGACGATGCCCCTCCGTTGCTTTCGCTCAACCTCTGAAGGGGACACTTCTTGCTCAAGGTCGGCGAGTTCTTTGGACAAGGACGCGAGGCGCGCCTCGTCCAAAGCGTCGAGCGAGGGGGCTTCGTAGGAACCCTCCACTAGAGCGATGGCGCGAGGCCATTGCGCCTTTTGGCCCTTGGACCAACCCGCGCTCACTCCTCTTCCTCCTTTGGTTTGGACGAAACGAAACTGGATGCACCGCCCTCGGCCACCTTCACCATCGCCTTCAGCAGTGGATGGTTGGCGTCCAGGTTCTCGGCCGCCACGCCGCTCCAATAGGCGATGGCTTGCTCCGATTCATCCAGGGCCTTGGCCAATCTGCGCGTGCGTGAATCTGCGCGGCGCAGTCCCTCGTCTTGGTCGACAAAATCACGGTGGTGGCGTTGGTGGTCGTCGACGACCAACAGCATGGCTTCGTGCGCTTTTTGTGCCGCATCAAGCATGGCATGGGCCTCGGTCCGGGCTTCCTTCATGGCCACATGGTCGCCGGCTTTCTCGGTCCTCCCAGCGACCCAGGCTTCGTGTTCGGTCACCAAAGCACGCATGGAAGCGATGAATCCGGCTTCGGTTTTGTGATCGCCCGCCGTCTGTTGCATGTCTTCCTCGATGGCGTTCAACCGTTCTTGGAGGCGTTCACGGGCCCAAGCCGGGTCAGGCGTCCGAATCACGTCCTTGCCTTCCATGCCTTCCCGGAGGGTTTCGACCCGCTCGAACGCAGCACGTGCTTTGTTTTGGTAGGCATTTCGCTCGGCTTTGAGGGACGCAATCGTCGCGCTGAGTTGGTCCCGCTGGCGCTTGGCGTCCGAGGCGAAGCCCTTGGCCGCCTCCAATTCTTGGCGTCGTGCGTCGAGTTGGTCAGGGATGACTTCAGCAAGGCGCTCGCGGCGATGAAGCACCAAACGGGCCAAGAGGTCCGGCTGGACTTCGAGCAGGGCGTCGACGTCCACGCGCCGGGGGGCCACACCCACCCGTGTAAAGGCTCCCCTGCGGCTCATCATGGCGTGAAGGTGAAGAACCCCGCAGCCGCACATGAGCCATGGGTCGGCGTCGTTGGCGCGGGCTCATGCTTGCTTCTCTGCTGATTTTCCTCGCGATTCCCGTCCAAGCGGACGGCGATGGGATAGGCATTGATGTGGCGCAGTTGCCTGCTTCTGTGGACGTTGATGCCACCCCAGAGCTTCAGATTCACCTGCAAGGCTTTGGGGTGAACGGCAGCGCGACTTTGCTCGCCTCGATCAGCAACGCTGAGGGTGCCATGGTCTGGTCGCAGTCCAACAACCTCAGCCTTGGCGCCGGGGACACCGCGGTGGTTCCGGTGAACTTGACCACCGTACCCGCCGGTCAACAGCAACTGGACCTGGTGCTCACCGGACACGTGATGGCGTCCAACGGAACCCACGTGTCTTCGGCCAGCGTGGCCGTTCAACGCGACCGGCCGCTGTCCGTTGGCATCGTCGGTGCGAGTTCAGACCGTTTGGAAAGCCTGACTCCAGCGGGCATCCCGAGCGGGGCCGATCCTCGCGACGGAGATCGAATGGCGTGGTTCATCACGGTGCACAATTCCGGGGACGTTCCTTGGAACGGGACCATCGAGGGCACCTTTGCCCAAAACGCACGCACGGAAACGGTCAACCAAACGCTCAACCTCAGCGCCATGACCACCGGTGAAGTCGTCTTGACCACCGCCACCTCATGGGACGAGGGCCCCCTCTCGCTCAACGCATCATTGCTCGACCTGATCGACGAAGACCTGAGCGACAACACCTTGGCGTGGAACAGCACCGTTGCCCCGCCGCCGTTGCCCTTGTTGACCGTCTCCATCGAACGTCAAAACACCCCAGAATCTGCAGGCGAAGCATGGCGGCACAACGCGTCCATGGCCAACACGGGTCAACAGGCATGGGTCGGTCACCTCAACTGCACGTGGGCGGACGGCTCAATGCACGACAGCGTGCCCATCTCCATCGACGTCGCTCAAACCGTTGACGTCGTGCTCGAGGGCCCGGCCAAGGACGGCGCCCTGACCTGCAGCGCAGTCGGCCCACGCGTGGACGACTTGAGCGTGGTTTCGGACGTGGATGCCCTCGACCTGTCCACGGCTCACTTTGAGGTCGTGGCCGGAGGTCAGCCGGTTCCTTTGGACGGGCCTTGGGACGTTGGCGATGAGGTGCGATGGTCCGCCGTGGTTCGAAACGTCGGCTCGCGTGACGGCACCGTGGCCCTGGAGGTCGTCGATGGCGATGAACGCCATGCTTCGGAGGACGTCACGCTCGGTCCAGGAGAGGCCACCGAATTGAGCCTCGCGCATGCGCTCGCTCGCGCTGGCGACGTGGTTTGGTCGTGGGCCTTGGTGAGCGACGATGGGACCTTGGCCACGCAAGGGGGGACCTCAACCCTCCTCGTACGAGCCCCTCCGACCTTGTCGGCGTCTGTGGACCACGTTCACATCGACGATGACCACGGCCACGTCGTGGAGTGGAACCTGTCCTTGGCCTCCTCCGTGTCCCGTGAGGTGACGCTGGACGTTGGTCACGGCGTCCCGGGCGCGTGGACGTGGGCCTCCTCCAGCATCCTGAACCTCGACGAACACGCTCTGACCGGAGAAACATCCCTCGGATGGATCGACGAAGAGAACGTGGCGATCCGCGTCACGCCAGTGGGTTGGACCCACCAAGGCGGCCCCTTGCTTGTGACCGCAGCGGTGGAACCGGCCTCCGCATCCGTGGCGCTTGTGCTGCAAGCCACCACGGTGCCGGTGGATCCCGTGGCCGGGGGGTCCACGTCGTTGACGGTCGAAGTCAGCAACACCGGCACTGCCCCATCTGATCCCCTTACCTTACGATTGGTGTCCTCTGGGGAAATCCTTGGCGTTGCCGAGATCGGATCGATTGCTCCCGGCGGTTCAACCTCCTCGTCCATTTCGGTCTCATGGCCGGAGGGCAATCCTGTCGGCATCGAAGCAGTGCTTGTTCATCGAGGCGAATTGTCCACCAGCCAAGTCTCCTTCGAAGTCGTGGTACCCGAGGCCGAGTCAACCCTCGACATTCCTTGGTCAGGCATCGCCCTTGGCGCAGCGGGAGGTCTCGCGTTGTTGACGGTGGAAGCCATCCGAAGGAGGGCGCCTTCTTCGTCGGCGGGTACGAAACCCTCGGGCGCTGCCGCTTCCTCTTCTTCGGCCGGAGGTTCCGCGCCGTCGGCGCCGGCGGAAAAGGTCGAAGTGGCCTGTCCTGCCTGCGATCGAACGCTTCGTGTTCCAAGCGACTACAGCGGGGCCGTGCGGTGTCCAGATTGCCGCGAGCGCTTTGATGTGGAACCACAAGCCCCTGCCTCTCCATCACCTTCTGCACAAGAATCAGAGAAGACGGAGGTGGTTGAGGCACCGGAGAAGGTCGAAATTGGCTGTCCTGCTTGCGCTCGAACCCTTCGCGTCCCCACGACTTTTAATGGACGGGTACGGTGTCCTGCATGCAAGCATGAGTTTTCTCGGGCGGAGGCGGTGTGATGGTCGGGCATTTCCAAGAGTTTGAGGATGAATACCTCGAAACCCTGTACGAATTCCACGAGTCCGAGCCCGGGGGATTGGTCAAAACCGGTGTGCTGGCCAAACGCTTGGGGGTTTCTCCGGCCTCGGCCACGGAGATGGTGCAGCGCCTCTCTAACCGCGGTTTTCTCTCGTATACGCCCTACAAGGGTGTGCTGCTGACGGCCTTCGGCCTCGAACACGGTCAACGGCTCAAGCGACGTCATCGCCTGGCTGAAGTGATGCTTGAACGGCTTCCGTTCGAGGGCGACGCGCATGCGACCGCATGCCGGCTTGAACACGCCATTGACGACGATTTGGAAGTGGCCCTTTCGAAATGGTTGGGCTATCCCGAGACCGACCCCTCCGGGCGCCCCATTCCTCCCGCTGCTGGCGTGGTGGCCGAACGCATTGCTTCTGATCTCCCCAACAAAGAGCGCGCGGCGAGTGACCTCGCCGAAGGCCAAGGCGGCAGGATTGTCGCCATGCGTCGCAGCGAAGCGCTTCATGACCTCGGCCTCGCCCCAGGTGTGCGTCTCGAGCGGACGTCGGACGGCTTCATGATCGACGGGTCGGGCGTGTTGCTGTCACAGGACCTCCTCTCGGCCGTGGTGGTCGATGTTTCCGCTTGATGGCCAAAGGTCAACGCGTTGGTTTCATACGGCAGAGGTTGAGGAATACGCATGGACGACCAGCCCAAGGACGGCGTCTCGGACCGTCTGCGTCAGGCTGAGCAAGTGCTCTACGGCCTCGATCAACAGCTCCTCACAGGCGGCCTTCGGCTGACGCTTGTGCTCCCTTCCTTCGCGTTGTTCTTGGCCTTCATTGCCTGGTCTGTGGCGACCTCAACCGAGGTGCCTGCTTGGTGGACGGACGGCATTGAACCGACCCTCGGCGTGAGTTTGGGTTGGACGTTGGTGGCGATTCAATTCACGATGGTCCTGACCTTTGCGCTGATGCTGGTCGTCCACCGCGTCCGCTTGGGATTGAGCGTCCATGGCATCGAATCCGAAGTGGCAGAACTGGGCGGGCAACACCGCTGGGTGGCGTCCTCCCACGGCTACGACCACATCGAGGAAGTGATGCATCGTTCGGTTCGCGCGACCACGTCAGCCATCGTCCTGCTTGTCCTTTGCCTCATCCTTTTGCTGATCGAACTCGCCCGCGGACCTTCCGACCCAGCCGGGCAGATCGCGCATCTTGCTGCCTCGTCCTTCCTCCTGCTGGCCTTTGGTGAACACCTGAGCCGCAGCGGGCGCCTGTTCACTTCGAGCAGCGAGACCGGGCTGCTGGAGGCCTACGACCCTCCCATCCACCCCTCGACGCTGCACGCGGTGTTCGAGGAAATCTTGCTGACGGTCATGGACCCGCTCCTTCGCGCAAAGTACGAGCGCTTCATGAACACGTTGATCGAGCATCGGAAAAAGGACGTTGAGGCCCTTCCTACCAAAGAGAAATTGCTCGCACTCCAATGGATGCGCTGCGACGGTCAAATTCTCACGCCCGCCCTGGCCAAAGAAATCGAAGAGGTGCTGGAGGAAGAGGGCGTGCAGTTCCTCAAGGACCACAAGGTGTTCACCCCCGACGTTTGGACGCAACTGTTCGACAAGGCCACGGAAGTGGCGCCTGCGTTTTTCCGCCTGATGCGGCGAACCACGGAACGCATTCGAATGGGCAACCTTCGAGGGCGTCAAGACCTGCTGGTGGACGTGGACATGGCCAACATCGTGGACGGAAGCACAGGGCTGTTCATGTACATCAGGAACCTCGACGCCACACCACGAACCGTGGTGCTTCGGATGCAGTCGCCTGATTTCCGCCCCAACGACCTCGCCCTCACGTTCCACCTGCCGGCCGGTGAAGCAGAATCTTTGCTGGGTTCCGCGCTTCCTGTTTCAGGCGACGGAGATCACGACGTGATCGGTTCCCTCGTTCGCCTGCTGCAACTCGGCACCACCTCGTGGCAATCCCTCATTCCCAATCGGTATGGGGAGGCCACGGTCACGGTCCGTCTCGAAAACGAAGACGGTGACCTCCTTCTTGGTCAACAAATCAACACGCGCGTGCGGTCGGGCACAAAGAAGCGTCTGCGCCGCTCCGGTGTGGTCGTGAGCGCCACCCTCGGTGTCCTTGGCGTGGTGGCCTCGGTCATTCTGCAGGTCAACCGTTTGCTCTCGTTGTGAACCGATTGCTCCACAGGAGCCTTGAAATGGAACACGGCGAGGCACAGCCATGCGCCGAGACCGGGACGAGCGCGAAGAGCGACCGGATGCTGACCTGCGTGAGCGTCTGCATGCGATGGAAGCCAAGGTACGCAAGTTGCGAGAAATTCGCAACCAGCACAGCGACAAGGCACGCCGTTCCAGGGACCAGCGAAACGCGGTCCAAGCCCAGTACAAGGAGCACCGCGAAACGGTGGACCTTCTCATCGCCGAGGTCAAGGCCATCCGCGCCGAAGTGAACCTCCACCGCGAGCGCCGCAACGCCATCCAGGACCAGCTCAAGCAGTTCATTGCCCAGATCAAGGGTCGCCGCGGAGACAAGGACGCCAAGCGCTCCGCCACCGCCGAATACCACCAACTCAAGGCTGAGATGGAACGCCTTGAGGAGACCTTCGAAACGTCCAGCGTGGGCATGAAGAAAGAGAAGGAAATGATGGAGAAACTCAAGCGCATGGGGAACCGTGTCGGCGAGTTGGCTCCTGACGTCGAAGAATTCGAACTCGTCAAGGTCGACCTGAAGGACCTCGACGGGAGCATCAAGATGCTCAAGGCCGAAGCTGACGCTGAGCACCAACTCTTCATCGAGGCCATCAAGCGGGCCGATGAAGTCTCCACCAAGATCGACGAAGCCTTCGCTCACCGCGATTTCCTCAAGGCAGAAGGCGACCGTCACCACTTGGAGCACCTTGAACACCGAAAGGACGCCGACGCCGTCCACGCTCAAATCGAAGAGATGATGACCGACGTCAACAAGGTCAGGGACGAACTCAAGATGGCACGTGAAGAGCGTGAATCTTGGGTCACGGACCACAACGCAGCCGTCCGTGCTGAACTGCAGACGGGAGCCCAATCCGAAGCGGTCGCCGACCAATTGGTCGACGCCCTGCTCAAAGAAGGGAACCTGACCTTTGGTGGAACGATGGCAGAAGACGGTGCGCGCAAGGACCACCGCGGTGGCGACGGCCGCAAGAAGCGCAACATGCGCCGCATCGACATGTCCTCCCGCCGACGCCGCTGAGGTGGCGACGTGCACGGTGTCATCATGGCGGGCGGGCGTGGGACACGCCTGCAACCGCTCACCGACCATCGCCCGAAGCCCATGGTGCCCTTGTTAGGGCGGCCGGTGATCGATTACGTCAAAGACGCGATGTTGGACGCTGGCGTTTCGGAGTTGGTGGTGACCACCGGATACCGAGGCGATGACCTTGCGGCCCACGTGTCGTCGTGGTCTGAGGACGGCGTGCACGCTCGCGTCAACCGGGAATCAACCCCCATGGGGACGGCGGGAAGCGTGCGCCTGTTGGCGGACGTCTTGACCTCCACCTTCATCGTGGGTTCAGGCGATGGGGTCAGCACCCTCGATGTGTCGGCCTTGCTTGCCCATCACCGCGCCACTGGGGCCGCGTTGACCATCGGTTTGGTTGAAGTCGAGGACCCGAGTTCCTTCGGCATCGTGGGCCTGGGCACCACCAACGACGCAGATGTCGACGGCGATCTCCGCGGGGGCTACGTCCGACGCTTTGCAGAAAAGCCCGCGCCTGAGGACGCGTTCAGCCGTCTCATCAACGCCGGTGTCTACATCGTTGAACCCGAGGCACTGGCCATGGTGCCGGCCGGTGTGAAGTACGACTTCAGCCGTGATCTCTTCCCGTCGATGCTTGAGGCGGGCCTTCCAATCGCCGGGCTGATGCTCGACGGGCTTTGGTTTGACATTGGCGAGCCACACCACCTCCTTGAGGCACAAGCGACCTTGCTTGGCGGGCCTCAAGCCTTCTTGCACGACGGCGCGATGGTGGAGGACGGCGCCTCAGTCCATGCTTCCTTGCTGATGGATGATGCTACCGTGGCCACGGAATGCACCGTTGATTCGACGATCCTCGGTGTCGGAGTGACCGTCGGGAAGGGGGCCGTCCTCAAGCGCTGCGTCATCGGAGACGGGGCCGTCGTTCAACCCGGTGAGCGCTTGATCGACGTTCGCCGGGCCGCGTAGGAAACTCAACGGTTTGGAGCGCGTCGGCATACGCCTCAAATAGGCTGGTACGCGCCAATCGCCCATGAGCAGCGCCGACGAGGGGCCGCATCGGACCTATGAGCGCACGTGGGCCGACATTGAAACGATGCTTGAGGCCGCAGAAGCCAAGCAGCACGAGTGGAAAGATTGGTTCGAACGTTGCCGTGAAGCCGGCGACCGGGACGGCATGAAGGATGCTGCTCGGAACCACAAGGCCCTCGAAGGCGTCATCAAGACCCTCAGGTGGACCCTTGGGGAAGTCGGTGTCAGCTCACCGCTGACCTGAACGGCATCGTCATCAGCACCCCTCGCTTCGGACTGGCATGGCCGACGACCGTTTTTCGGTGCGCATTCACGTCAGCGCCATCGATCATGCGACCGTGATGCAAGAAGCGCTCCAAGCATGGGTGGGAGAGGTGGACGTGGAACGAAGCACCTTTGCTTCACATGCAGGCCCCACCATGCTCACGCTGAGCGTCAACCTCCATCGCAAAGCGGACCTTCGCACAGCATGGTCTGGCCTTTCAGCCGCTGCCTTGTCGTCCCTTCTCGAAGACCTCGCGGGCCGTCTCGACGAGGAGGGGGCCATGCATTTCCGGGTTGGCCTCGATGATCTGGTCGCAGGGCGTGTTGAACTCGCACCTCCAGGAGCCCCTCGTTCCGCCAAGGTGCGATGCAAAGTCGCGGTGTATCCAGGCCAGACGGCCGAAGACCGCCTTCGTGAAATGATTGAAGCCGCCCTCGTTTGAGCGTGGGAATTGGACATCATTCATATCCCACAAGCCATACCACCAACCATGCCTCACGTCGTGACCTCGACCTGCGTGGACCACAAGTACCAGGAATGCGTTGCCGTTTGCCCGGTCGAAGCGTTCCGTGAACTCGACACGTACCTCGTCATCGACCCCGACGAGTGCATCGATTGCGGCGCCTGCATCCCAGAATGCCCCGTCGAAGCCATCTTCCCGGACACGGAAGTCCCTGAAGGCGAAGAGGCTTGGATCGACCGCAACGCCGAGGAAGCCGTGGACGCGCCCATCGCCGAAGGCGATTCGCCGGTCCTTGGTGACTGAGTCTTCCCAAGAACCACGAGGTGACCTTCATGGGTGGCGTTGACCTAACCAACATGCGTCGCGGCAGCGACCTGATCAAGCGTGGATTTGCTCGCATGCAACAAGGCGGCGTCATCATGGACGTCGTGGATGCAGAACAAGCGGCCGTCGCGGAAGACGCTGGAGCCGTGGCCGTGATGGCCCTCGAGCGTGTGCCCGCCGACATCAGGAAAGCCGGTGGCGTGGCTCGCATGAGCCATCCCGACATGGTCCAAGGCATCCTCGATTGCACGTCCATTCCAGTGATGGCCAAGGCGCGCATCGGCCACGACGGCGAAGCCCGCATCCTCGAGGCCATGGGCGTCGACATGATTGATGAAAGCGAAGTCTTGACCCCGGCCGACCCCTACTTCCACATCGACAAGCGCGCTTACGAAATTCCGTTCGTCTGCGGCGCGACCAACCTCGGTGAAGCCGTCCGCCGTGTTCACGAGGGCGCGGCGATGATCCGCACCAAGGGTGAAGCGGGCACCGGCAACGTCGTGGCCGCCGTGACTCACGCGCGCATCATCGAACAAGAGATTCAGCAGGTCAAGGGCTTGACCGACGAAGGGCTGGAATTGGCTGCTGACCACATCATGGACCGCTACCAGGTCTTGGCCCGCAGCTCTTCCCTGCCGGGAACCCACGACGTCACTCCTTTCGGGCCGATCGATGACGCCTTCAAGGCCTCCGTGGTTGAGGTTCTCGGTGAAGTCCGAGACCTTGGTCGCCTCCCCGTGGTGACCTTCTCCGCCGGTGGCATCGCTACCCCTGCCGATGCATCGCTGATGATGCAAATGGGCATGGACGGCATTTTCGTGGGCTCGGGCATCTTCAAGTCCGAGCATCCTCCGACCATGGCCGACGCCATCGTCCTCGCAACGGCCCACTTCGACAACCCTGAGAAGGTGGCCGAAGCCATGGCCATGACCGACGGGGCCCCGATGAAGGGCGACGAATTGGAGACCCTTGAGGTCCGCCTTGACCAGCGTGGCTGGTGAACGGCCTCCGTCGGCCCTTTCAAATACGGAAGGCGGGTCGCGAGACTGCAAACGGGGTAGCCCTCGAAGGAACAACAGGTGATCACATGGCAAGGAAGATGAGTGCAAAGGCACGTGCAGCAGCACGTAAGCAGCGTGACAAGTGGAAGTCGAAGCGTTGGTACACCATCCGAGCCCCAAGGGATCCCTGGAAGTTCCAGAACATTGGCGAAACCATCGGTGAATCGGACGAGCACGTTCTGGGCCGCGTCTATGAGATGACCCAGCAGGAGTTCTCCGGCGACTTCACCAAGATGCACGTCATCCTCCGCTTCCG
>QQSJ01000114.1 GCA_003602635.1 Candidatus Poseidoniales archaeon | reverse complement strand
GCGTAGGTGGCCACCATGTTCTGGACCTCAATTTCGACGTCCTCGACTTCCCACGTGGTGATGCCCGCGGCGCGGAGGTCGGCGATCATGCGCTCGATGCCGGTCTGGATGTTCTGCTCGTCCTTTCCACCGGTGCACACGGCACGACCGGAGCGGAACATGAGGATGGCGAGCTTGGGGTCGACCACGCGGTAGACGACACCGGGGAACTGCTCGGGCTCGTACTCGCAGTTGAGTTGGATGGCGATGTCGGGGAGATCGAGTTCCTCGGCCACGCGGGTGCTGGCAACAACGTTCACCACAGTCAGGCGTTCTTCATCGGTGGTCATGGACGTGAGGAACGACCACCCGTATTTAAAGAACGGGCCGACGTAGATACACCCGCACGATTCGAGTTTCGCGAAATGGAGGGCCCATCATGCGACGCGCAGAGAAAGCAACACGCATCATGGAGATGCTTCAGGAACGGTACCCTGAGATTCCCGTGCCGCTCGATCATCGCAACCCCTTCGAACTCCTTGTGGCCGTCCTGATGTCGGCGCAGACCACGGATCTCAAGGTGAACGAGGTCACGCCTGCGCTCTTCGAATGCGGACCCACACCCGCGGACATGGCCGCTTTGGCTGTCGAAGAAATTCAATCGATGATTCGCTTCGTCGGATTGGCACCGACCAAGGCGAAGAACATCCGTCGCCTCTCCGAACTTCTGTTGGAGCGGCATGGCGGAGAAGTGCCCGCTTCCTTTGAAGAACTCGAAGCGTTGCCGGGCGTGGGACACAAGACCGCGGGCGTGGTTATGGCCCAAGCCTTCGGCGTTCCGGCCTTCCCAATCGACACCCACATCCATCGCCTTGCTGCACGTTGGGGACTTTCCAACGGCACGAACGTTGAGCGAACAGAACGTGACCTCAAGGCCGTCTTTCCCAAGGAACGCTGGAACGACTTGCACCTGCAAATCATCTTCTTTGGTCGTGAGCACTGTCCAGCACGCTGGCACGATCTGTCCACGTGTCCGATTTGCAGTTGGGCCGCCACCAAGAAACGCATCGAAGAAGAACGGCGGATGAACGCCAAGGCTCGGCGGCGTTGATCAGCTGATGCCGAACACAGACGATGCACGTTCCAACAGAACGGCCGTGATGAAGGACGCAAGTCCAGCGACCCAGAGCAGTTGGATGGTTTGCCCCAACGCGCTGGTCAACCCACCACCACGCAAGCGTGTGGCGATGAGGGACACGGCCACCACTTGACCAAGAATGAGGATTGAGACGATGATCTTGAACATCTGAATGTTGGTCTCCACCGAGGAAGAATCCTCCATGATGGGTAAAGCGATCCCGGCACCAAAGTCGGCCAGGGCGGACACGTCGGCGTTGTCGGTGATGCCAGAAGCCACGCCTGCCACCGCCTCACCCAATTGAAGCACGATGGCGATGGTCACGTTCAGCGAGGTGACGCTGGCGATGAGCAGCCCAATGGCGACGCCCCACATGGTGTTGGCCGACAAGGAACGGCGGTTGCGGAGGGAGAGCAGGTTGCCGACGGACCGCGAGACCATCTCGGCGGTTTGGGCGGGTTGCCCAGAGGACTGGGACCCTTCGATGTAGATGCGCGTGTACCGGGAGATGACCGCAGAGTTCGTGTCGGCGTTGAAGTAATCCCACGCACGGTCTGAATTGATCCGGGTGGAAAGCCGCTTTTCCAAGCGGTCAATCGACGCATCGAGGAGACCAAAATCGATGCCTCGAAGGGCTTTGATGGTCGCTGAAGGTTCCGATGAACGGGCCTGAGCCGTACCGCCGAGGGCTCGAATGAAGTCGGGGTAGGTTTCGTCGCGACGCAACACCTGGCGCTCCTCGCGCATGATGAGCGAGGAAGGAATGAGCATCGGCGTCAGAGGGATGGCCAACAACAGAAGACCGTATTTGTCCCAACTCTCACCGATGGCGCTCCAATAGATGACCACGACGAGGGACGTCAGAAACAGCAACCCGAGCGTGACGGCCCCTGAGGCCAGCAAGGCCCTGCGTGCATTGGTTCGGAAGGGCGTTTCCAATTCGTCACGCGCAAAGGTGGCGTCGTCCGGAATGGTGGCTCGGAACGCAAACACGGCACCGACGTTGACCAAGGTGAACATCAGGGAAGCGAGGATGAGGAAACGAAGACGGCTGGCCACCTCGATGGGCGTGTCGCTGGCTGATCCGACCTCAAAGAGCACCAAGTGAATGCCTGAAATCACCAAACCGAACAGCCCTGCAGTCACCATGGAAACGTAGATTTCCTGCATGGTGTCGACGCTTTCGAGGCGTGTGTCGTACAGGGTGCTGTACTGTTCGGCCACGGTTTCCTGTTCGGACCGCATGAACTCGTCAATTGGCTGACCCGCTTCGATGGAGAAGGCCATCCGGTCGAGGAAATCCGTCCACAGCGGGGAGGGCGATTGTTGAGCCACGATGCGTGCAGCCTCTGGAAGGGCGGTGTGCCACTTGTCCACCAACGTCTCAATGCGCTTGACTTCGCTGGCCAATTCACCGTAGTCTCGCATTTGCTTGAGGATGTCAAACATCGACTGCGCGCCCACTTCGCCGAGCGAAAGAATGCCCATTCTCGTGATGAACATGTGCATCTCTTTCTCAATCCGGTTGGCTGCACGCTGGACCTCGAGGAGAGGATATGCGGTCGCGGAAACGGCGAGAATCAATGGAAGCGACAGGATGAGCGTGATGCCCGCCAAGCCCGAAAACAAGGCCCCTTCATTGAAGCCGCCGGTGGAGAAAATCAGCACGAAAGCGCTGATGAAGCCAACCAGAGCGGCGCCGCCGACGTAGAAGACCAGGTACCGAGGAAACGGCATCTCCAGCCGACGAAGGGCGATGTGCCAGATCGGCATGCGCTCCATCGTGATGCCCCCTTCAGCGGTCGTTCACGCTGACCCACGTGTTGACCGCCGATCGGAACGCATCCCAGCCGCTCTGATAGTAGACGTTCAACAAGCCGAAGACGTCGTCGTAATGCGTCAAGTCTCGGTCCGCCATGTCTTGGATGGCCTGACGACGGCGCTCAAGCTCGTCGTAGATGTCACGCTTGTTCGAGAATCCGGCCATGGCGGCAATCTTGTTCTCAAGCAGGTGCGATTGGAACATACCGCGGAAGTAGTGTTTGTCCTTGACCGGGTCCCATTCGAACATACCACGCGTCAACACACCGTCGCTGTGCTTGTTGTAGCCGATGACCTCGTCCACACCCGTGATGCGACGGGCGATGCCGCCACCGGGCGCTTCGACCACTTCTTGGAAGAGCGCGAAGTTCAGGTTGTCGAAGAAACGAATCGGGACGTTGATCGGGTCACCGGTGAACCGCTGAATCATCTTGACGATGGACGATGCGTGGAAGGTGGCGATGACGGGGTGACCCGTCTGCATGGCCTGGAAGGCCGTGGCGCCTTCCACACCACGGATCTCACCGATGATGATGTAGCGGGGACGGCTTCGCAGGGCGGCCTTGAGCAGGTCGAACATTTCGACCCGGCTGTCCTCGTTTTTCGAATCGCGCGTCACGAGGCGCTGCCAAATCTTGTGCGCGACCTTGACTTCAGGCGTGTCCTCTGCGGAATAGATCTTGACGTTGTGGTCAATGAAGGGGAGGATGGCGTTCAGCGTCGTCGTCTTTCCTGAAGCCGTTTCACCGGACACCAAGACGGACATGCCGTATTCGAGGCAAATCCAGACGTAGGCAGCCACTTGGGCACTCATGGTGCCCCACTTGATGAGTTGAACGATGGAAATGGTCTCCTCCGCGAATTTACGGATGGTGAACGAGGGCCCAAGCATGGACACGTCGTCGGAGAAAATGATGTTGATACGGGACCCGTCGAGCAGGGCTCCGTCGATGATGGGCTTGTTGTCGGACACCGGTCGGCCAATGCGCTCGGACATGGCTCGAAGGTACCGAGCGAGCACCTCACGCTCTCGGAAGCGGATGTTCGAAGTGACCATCCCGAACACCTTGTGGTCCATGTGAATGTACTTCAGGCCCACAGAGTGGATGTCTTCCAGCATCTCGTCCGAGAGCAGGGGCTCGAGCGGACCGTTGCGGATGAGGTCGCGGATGATGATGTAGCGGAGGCGCTCACGCTGCGCTTCGTCAACGGCGAGGCGCTTGTCCTCGAGACCGAGGATGTCCCACATGCGACCCTGACGTCGAGGGCCCACGGGGAGGTCTTGCCGCAGGACGGTGTAGCGCTCGATCATCTGGGACAGAATGCCTTCGAACTCGTCGTCCGTGGTGAAGTTCGGCGCCGCGGGAGCCTCCTGGAGCAAGACTTCGACGAGTTCACGTCGGATGTTCTCTTCCTCTTCGGTGAGTTGGGGTTCTAGGCCGATCCAGAGGACCTGCCCGGCGTCGTCTTCGTCCTCTGCGGGTTCGTAGATGTGGACGAAAATGGGTTCCTTGGTGATGTAGATGAGGTTGAGCGGACGCTGCTTCTTCGCGTCGCGGTCAAGCGGCCCGTAGTAGACGGGACGAGAGCCGTACCTGGCCTCGAAATCACGCACCCACTCTGCGACGTGCGGGTGAGCCGCCATGACGCTGGCGAGATCGCCTTTGGCGAACTTGAGCTCTTCGTCGGCCATGCTCGTCTCCTCCTCAGCTCACCGCGGTGATGTCCACGATGAAGCCCATGCTTGGTTCAACACGCCAACCGATGTTGGTTTGTACCGGACCTGCTGCCCGAAGGAAGCGCGTCACGGTCAGGCTTCGCTTGATGTCGCCGCCGATGAGGGCGGTGCTCATGTCGAGCACCAATTCCGCACTGCTGCGCATCATGTGAAGGGTCTTTGCATCCGTTTCTTCGGGGTCCACGGTCAGCAAAATGGAACGGCCGTCCGCCACAACCTCACGCAAGCGCTGCATCATCGCAACGCGGTCGGTGTTGGATTGGAGTTCAGGCATGATCGAACTGGCGGTGTCCAACACAATGACGTCCGCCTGCTCGATGGCCGGTGAGGAAAACACGTCGTACAACGACACATCAGGCACCGGTTCAGCGATGGTTCCGAACCGAGAGAAGACGGTCAAACGTCCTTCTGTCAGGGGCTCGGTCACGCCGTAACCGATGGATTCCATTTGTTCAATCCAGCCACGGGTGGTCAACTCGGTGGTCACCACGAGGATCTTGCAGCCGTTTTCCAGCATCCCATGCACCAGGCGTTGAGAGACGAGGGATTTCCCCGAACCGACCGTTCCTTGAATGAGGTACAGGGAGCGGTTGGGCAAGTGCAAACCCATCGAATCGGCCAAGGAATCGGTCTCGACCCCGAAGGGGAAACCGTCCTCAACGGGCTTCGGGGCGTGTTCAGACAACGAGCCTCACCTCCGTGTCCAGCGTATCGGTGCCTCGAACGTTGTTCAGAACTTCCGAAGACACGACGATGGTCAGCGCGACCTCGCTGTTGTTGGTGTAGGTCAACGTGTTGTCCACCACCTGGACCTGCAGGAGTTCACCTGCAGACCAAGCACCGCCGTTCATGACCGTCGTGGTCACGTTGCTGGTTTGTTGGACGCCGTCCACCAGGAGCACGATCGTGCTGTCGTCAAGCACCGCACTGCCGGAGTTCATCAGGTAGAATTGCATCTGCCCTGTCAAACTGTAGCGCACGTTGCCAGGATCGCCAGCAAGGCTGACGTCCGTTTCCGCATCGATGGCTTGCGCCCGCCGTTCCATTTCCATGGCCCGGGCGACGTCGCCCCACTCTGCGATGAGGAAGGTGCTCACGCTGCCCGCGACCAACAAAGCGGTCACGAGCATGATGAAGGATGTTGCACCGCCGTCTGCCATCAGATCACCTCAGACAAGTTCCGTCACGACGGTGGTTTCACCCACGGAGATCGCGAGCCGTTCCCACGCTGTGTTGGAGCCTTCGAGCCACATCACCCACATGGTTTCACCAGAGTAGAGGTTGTTGCCGATCGGTTCAGCCACCACGAGGTCGGGCAGATGTTCGACGTTCTCTCCGTCGAGGAAGGTCCAGATGTCATCGAGGACGAGCACCGTGCTCCCAACGTTGGTCACGTTGGCGTGCACAACACTGCCTGTGACGGCAGCGACGGCTCCGCTTGTGCCGCCAACGGAGCTGATGGAGAGGGTTGGGGATGAGGTGAAATCCCGGTTTCCTTCCATCGCTACGCTGACGGCCAAGAGGCCACCGCTGCTGTCCACTTCGGTCACGGTTCCGACGACGGTGGTGCCGTCAAGCACGTCGTCGCCGACGCTGTACCCGCTTCCGTTCGTGGTGATGCTGATCTCTGCCAACCCGTTGAGGTCCACGTTGGCGTCCACGAAAGACACGTTTGGTGGAGGGTCGTCTTGTTCGGTCACGCTCAGGTGCGTGGAGAGTCGCGCGTCAAGGGTCCCGACGAACATCACGAAGACGGCCAGCATGGCCATCCCCACAATCAGTCCGCCGATGCCCGTTGACGCGCTCATCCACTCACGCCCTCATGCTTGATGCAGCCGAATTTGCAGCGCGCTGCGCCTGGTTGCGCCAAGCGCTCACCAGGGCCGAGAACGACAGCAGGGCTCGGTTCGGGAGGTGATCCGCCAAGGCGGCCTCCGTTTCACCGGGCTCAGCCAACTGAACGATGGCCATCACTTGACGGCCTTCGTCGGGACTGAGCATGCCTGAGTCCATCGCTTTCTGCGTGAAACTGGACGCCGCCATGCCCGTCATGTGATCGAGCAAGAGAGCGGCCACCGTTGGTGCTCCAATCCTGTCGCTCCCAGCGCCGCCAAGGGCGTCAGGGGCTCGCAGGAAGGGGTTCGCTGCAAGGGCTTGTGCTTCGTAGAGCTCAACGAGGGGCGCTTCGTCCTCCGGCTTGAGGCGGGAGGCCCCATCACCGGCGGGGATGCGCTCCCCAGACGCCGTGATGATCACGTCGCCGCTCATGACGTCCATGCCTGCATCTTCACCGTCTTCATCGCTGAAGGTCACCGAAGGTCCAGATTCCATCGCTTCGTCCACGCGGGTCTCGACCATCCGGAGCACGTCTTCGACCATGTCGAGGCGGCTGCTGATGAGCCGCTCGAGGCCGGACGTGTCCACGGTCGCGTTGACCTGCGCCGGCGCCGATGGCGCCAGTGCTTGCGTGGTAGAAGCAACGCTTCCAATGCTGTTGAGTTTGGCGCGTGCAGGGCCAGGTCGGATCGTCCAAGCATCCTCTTCGGACAGTTCCCCTTCCTCAGGGTGAGGGACCTGTTCGATCGGGACGTTGGAGAGGACTTTCAGATGACCTTCGGTCACCTTCGCGTCATCGTCCGTTGCTGCCCGTGCACCGCCACTGAATGGCCATGCCATGGTCATGCCTCCTCCGCACCCCGTTGCCGGGGGGCATCAGG
>QQSJ01000113.1 GCA_003602635.1 Candidatus Poseidoniales archaeon | reverse complement strand
GGGCACACCAACGATTCCATGATCGTGGACGTGGCAGGTCACATCATGACCGGCGACTTCCTGTTCACTGGAGACGGTGGCGTAGGACGAGACGACCTGCCCAGCGGGCGGGTCGACGACCACTGGGATGCGCTGTCCGTCCTGGAACGCTTTTCCGGCGACGTGGTCGTCTGCACGGGCCACGATCCACCGGGCACCACCATGCAGACCCTTGCTTGGAACAGGGACTCGAATCCCGTGCTGAACATGGCCTCGCTCGAAGAATTCGCCTCATGGCAAGCAGAAACGAGCGCGCGCCTTGGTGGCGTTTCAAAAATCAAAACGGCCCTTCCTGCGAACATTTTTGCAGAGATTCCTGAACATGTGCCATGGCTTGACTGAGCGCCAATGGAGAAGGCCTTTCAAGCACCGTGCTGGCCCGGAATCATGGACCGTGGTGCTCGCCGCTCCTCAGCCGTGTTCTTGCTTGGCTTGCTCATCTTGATGGCCATGAGCCCTCTGGCCTCCGGCAGCCAAACCATGGGCGACGCTGAACGCATGGATGCAGCCCTCGAAGAAGCGCTTTGGTCGGCCGATATGAACGACCGACTGCCGGTCATCCTGCAGTTCACCTCACCGGTGAACGACAACGACCGAGCGATGCTCGCACGTCAGGGCGCCACCGTCGAAGGCGAAGCTCCGCTGGTTCATGGCCTGCTCGTGGAAGCCACCCCACAGGCCATCCGTCAGATCAGCATCTTCGATCGCCTTCACTACGCCGAACTCGACCGGCCCCTGGAATTCTTCTACCTCCCCACCGCATGGGGCGGTGCACCCACAGGAGACGTGGGCGCGCTCATGCACGAGACCGTCCACGTGGTTGACGCCACGGACGCTTGGCATCGTGTCATCGTTCAGCCGGACGGTTCCATCGCGTACGACACGGACCTCGGATTTACCGAGTGGGACGGCGACGGCACCGCCATCGTCGACCTTGACACCGGCGTGGATGCAGGTCACCCGGACTACGATTACCTCGAACCATGGACGGGTGAGAAGACGCTGTACTCCGCGAAATTCGGCCCGAACGGTTGGGTTGAGACCCGCAACTCGGACACGTCGTCTGGACACGGCACCCACGTTGGCGGTACGATTGCTGGCAACGGTGACGCCTCTGCAGGTCGCCGCGCCGGTGTGGCCAAGGGTGGCCAACTCATCGCGCTCGGTACGGGCGACGGCGCCTCCATCTTCGCCGCCGAGCAAGGGCTTGAGTGGACCTACGAGCATTCCCGGCCAGAGGCCAACGAGTACCACATTCGCGTGGTTTCCAATTCGTGGGGCACGGACGGTGACTACGACCCGCAAGGCGTCATTGCAACACTGACGGACATGCTGACGTACGACCACGGCGTGGCCGTCATCTTTGCGGCGTCCAACTCCGGCGGTTCAGGAGCGGAATGCTCTGGCGACTTGCGCACCAACGTGTACGCCAACACGCCCTCTGCGATTTCCGTGGCAGCGTTGACCCACGATGGGACCGCCGTGACCTCGTTCTCCTCTCGTGGCTGCATGGACCAACAACACACCTGGCCCGATGTCGGGGCGCCCGGCCGCGACATTTGGGCGACGGCCCCCCGCGGCACAGCCATCGATGCATCGACCAGGACCCAAGGCGACCTGTACTACATGGCCATCTCGGGCACGTCGATGGCCACGCCTCACGTGGGCGGCATCGCCGGCATGCTGCTCGACGTCGCTCCTTCCCTCGGCGTGGCAGATTATCACCGTGACGACCACGACGAAGGATCGAGTTTGGTCAACGGAGAAGGAGCCGCGTCCTACGGCCAGTTTGAGGACTGGGACACGGCCAATTATTCCCGCGTGCATGAAGTGGAATTGATCCTCGAATTGACGTCTCGCTATGACGCCATGGACAACAGCTGCGAGGACGGGAACGACGAGGACTCGTGCAACGACATCCCCGAGGCGTGCTACCGCTCAGCGACCGGCCGTTGCCACGATTGGCGGGTCGGTCACGGTTTGGTGGACGTTGACGGAGCCATGGCGCTTGCACGGACCCTCCAACAACTGCGCGATCCGAACTTGGACGGCTTCGTCGACTATCCTGACTTTACCGTCTGGGATGCGGCCGAAATCAGCGACGTCATGCTTACTGAGAAGACCATCCCGGTGAACACCGACCGTGCTCGTCATCAGTGGAAGGGCGATTGGAACCACTTCAACAACGGACAATTTGGCATCGCTGGAGTCTACACCACCAACGACGCACACCACATGTTCATTCCAAACGGAACCACGACCCTCGAGGCCTACTTCAGTCCCACTGAGTATGATCTGGACACGGGTCAGGTCGGTGCCTTGCAACTCCGCATTGACATGGGTGAAGACGGGACCAACGACGAGGGCACAGGAGTCCGCGAAAGCGACACCTGGATCTACACCATCGACGTGGACCCAGCCGACTGGGGCACGTGGACGGAATTCGACGTTGAAGGTCAGGCCATGACGTTCTGGGGGCTCACGCAAGACACAGAATTCTTTGAATCGAGCGTGCCGTACACCGTCGACGTTGTGCTCACACTTGATTTGTCAGAGCCACGCGACATCGCTTTTGACCAGCGCCCGGGGAGTTATTCGGACCTTGACCCAACCCTTCCGTCGTCGAGTTACACGTCGGACATGGACGGGAAGTTGACCTTCACCCGCGGCGTGTTTGACCAAGCCGCGGTCGCTGCCTTGGCCGATGGCTTGATCGAAGAAGCGACGGCTGAGGAAGAGAAGGGCTTCTTTGGAGCCCTCGCCTCACTCATCACGACCTACACCGGCTCGAGTTTTGTCGCTCTGATGCTCATCATTTTGCTCGCGCTTGGTGTCAGCACCCTCGTTCGGAACGCACGGATTGACACGCCGATTCTCCTGACCAGTGAAGCAGGACCCATCGATGCCGAGCTCGACGTGGAGTGATCTCAACAGGATTTGTCCCGTGGCCCGTGCTTCGTGACCACCACGGTGAATCAAGAACTGAGCCCGCCATCAGGGAGCGTGGACGAACACGATTCCGGCCTGAAGCCGTCCGATGAAGTCACCACGGGGGTCGCACCTGAGGAGGTGGATTCGCTTCTCGTGCCAGGTCTGGCTGGCATCGCCTATTGGTTCGTCCTCTTCGCGGTCTTGTTCCCCATCATGTTCCTGCTGGGTTCTCTGTTGGGATGAGGCTCATGAACGAACCCGGTTCGGCATGAAGCACGGCGCAACGGGGCGTTGACGGGTTCACACCGAGGGCCGCTCGGGAATGTTTCCGGCCGTATCGGAACGTGGCAAGGCTTCCAAATCTGCAAAGGTCATGCCCCCGCCCAGCAGGTCCTTTGTCTGCTCTTTGCGTTCTGCCATCGACATCTTTGCACCGAACACAAGCCGTCCTTCGGCCCGGGTCAGGTCGTAGGAAATCAGCGGTGAAAATTGCTCCATGGCTTGCGTTTCGAACACGGTTCTGACCGTTTGTCCTCGGACCAGGGCATAGCCCCACTGATACGCGAAACCGACGAGTGCAGCACCATACAATACGGCGATGACCACGGCTGAAAACAGCACGGGGTTGCCGTTGCGAATCTCCTCCATCATGGCGCGGACGAGCAGCAAGACCAACCCGAACCCGACCACCGGCTTGAGCAAGGAATCCAACCAGAGGTCGATCGGTGTCAGGGAGGCGTTGGCCGGATCAGCAAAGACCAGGTCGGTCTCAAACGCCGCACCAAGGACGCCAACCAAGGCGAGCAGCACCACATACAACAGGATGGCCACAAGGGCCTGAATCCCAACTTGGTCGATGCGGAAGGTCCAGAGGATGACCAACCACGCAAAGAGGCCAAGGAACGCCAACCGTGGAGCGCGCTGGAAGTGGCGCAGGTGGTGGGAGAGTTCCATCCCGTGTTCGCGCGAGACGTCGCCTGTGTCCAGCGTACGTGGGATGTGGATGATTTGCCAGTTGGTGATCCGTCGCAACAGGTTGAGGGACGTCGCAAGGAGGTTCCGACGGATGAGGAGAAATTCCGTGACCATGAACACCGGGAAGGCCAGAAGGATCACCGGTGCAGCGAGCAACAAGGCGATGGGAAAGACAAACAAGGCCGGAAGGAGGATGAAGTGCCCCAACCCGAGAGGATAGATGGTGTCGGCTTCCAACAACCGTTGACGCTGGGGGCTGATGCCGGCTTCTCTGGCGCGGTCGTTGAGGGCCACGCGGAACGCCTCAATCGGCATCCCAGCATGCAAAATCCGACGGATGTCCGCGCGGTAACTCATGTTGTCAATCGAGGAGCCAACCCGAAGTTGCCAAGCGATTCGCAGGGGCAATGCAAGCAGCACAGGAATGAGCAGAATGCCCATCGCCGAAGCCAGACCGTCCATGCCAGCCTCTGTTGCCACATGACGCTCAGAACCCATCCCCCTCTCAATGCATCGGATGCAACCTTCTTGTCCCGTCGGAATAGGCCACCATCATGCGCATCGCCATCACGGACGGCCTCCACCCCGACGCCATCGCCAAACTGCTTGCCGAATCCGGCGAGGACGTGGCCGAACTTGAGCCGGATGCACTCGTGGATTCTGATGAGGCTCCGATCGTCGCGTTGATCGTGCGCAGCCGAACCAAAGTCACGGGCGAGATGATCGCCTCGCTGCCTTCCTTGCGTGTGGTAGGACGAGCCGGTGTCGGCGTCGACAACATCGACCTCGACGCCGCGACCAAAGCGGGCGTTCGCGTGGTCAACGCACCGCGCGCTTCGACCCATTCTGTGGTGGAATTGACCATGGGTCACCTGCTCGCCTCGGCCCGGTTTCTCGCTCCTTCGGACCGGGCCATGCGCGACGGCCGTTGGATCAAAAAGCAGGCCAAGGGGACTGAACTCGCAGGTAAGCGCCTCGGCCTGGTTGGCTACGGTCGTATCGCTCGTGGCGTCGCTGCTGTCGCCTCTGCCCTTGGAATGGAGGTTCACGCGTACGACCCGTACCTTCCGGAAGGCGTGGACATCGCGCCAGCCGTTCAACTGCATGCCGAGCTCGATGACCTCTTCCGGACCTGCACCCACATCAGCCTCCATTGTGGGCTTACCCCTGAGACCCACCACATGGTCGATGCCCGTCGGTTGGCGTTGATGCCAAACGTCGGTGCAGACGGCGTGGCGTGCGGTGCTCACGTGGTCAATTGTGCCCGAGGTGGATTGATTGACGAAGACGCGGCAGCCAACGCCCTCGCCGAGGGGACGTTGTCCACCCTCTCCCTCGACGTGTTCGAGCACGAGCCTGTCGCAGCGGATCATCCCCTCTTGTCCCACGAACGCTTCAGTGGAACGCCGCACATCGGTGCTTCCACGCACGAAGCGCAGCGACGCGTTGGCATGGACATCGCAGACGCGGTGCTCGAAACGCTCGCAACAGGAGCATGCCCCACCGTCGTCAACCGCGACGTGCTCTGATCACTTCACCTTCAGCGCCCCCTCTCACCGCGGCCTCCACGAGGGGTTCGCCCGTGGCCAGCACATGGGTCGAAGCGTGCCAACTTGGCGCACACGTGTGGATCAGGAGCTGGCCGCGTTGGCCCCGTATCGGCGTCTTCTCCCACGCAACGAACAGGCGGTCTTCGACGATCTGCTGACGCACTTGCGTCAACGTCGAGGCGTGGCGGGCACGCTTCCAGCCCACGACCCTTGGACGCCCCTGCTCCTGACCGCGTTGCTCGAGGCTTGGGTTCGCCTTCGGTCCCTCGAAGACGCCTTGGGGGAGCGGGATGCGGCCTAGTTGGTTGCTCGACGTGCATGACGAAGGTCTCGGTGTTTTGACGGCGTGGGTTCGTCAACGCGGAGGACCTGCGCGTCCTTGGCGCTTCGCCGCTCCGTGCCCGCTGCACGTTGCAGCCACTCCGGAGCGGTTGCGTGCCCTCCAGGTGTGGCTTGACCAGCCCGAAGTGCGCTTGCATTACGGGGTGATCGACTGCACGACCATCGAAGCCCCAGTGGCGTTGGGAGGGCCGCTCCAAACCATCCTTGAGGTGAGCCTCCGGCGTCCTCGCGAACGAATCTCGTTGGCACGGACCATCGACGACCGTGGTCTTCACCGGCACCACACCTTGCTTTCTGTGGACGTCGATCCGGTCCAAGCGTGGCTGACATCGCATGAACTCGAACTCTTTGGGGGGGTCCTCGTCGAGGCTGCTTCACCAATCCCGGAACCGTGCGAGGGACTCATGGACGATCTTCGTGTGCTTCGCATGGACGGTCGCTGGGAAGGTCCAATGCAGGACGGCCGCTTGTGTGGCGTCGTCTTGACCTCGGTGGAGGCGGTCGGGTTGTCGGCGTTTGAGGCGGGCGAATCGTTCGCCCTCGATGGCGCAGAAGGATTGCATCAGATGTTGGCAGCGGTCGAGCGTGCCGATCCAGACGTCGTGCTCACCGAAGGCGGCGATGCTCACCTTTTGCCGGCCTTGCGTCATCGTGGTCAAGCATGGGGGGTGGACGTGCGCCTTGGCCGAACCCCATCGCCGTTGGCCACGCCCTCACGACGAACCACGGTACGTTCGTACGGTCGCTTGTTGCGCCGCGGGGGGCACCACCGTTTGGAAGGGAGGGTGCACATCGATCTCGCGACGAGTTTCCTTGGACGTGAGGCTGGACTCCCGGGCTTGATCGAACTGTGCCAATCTTCAGGTTGCCCTCTGGACGCCGTGGCTCGGCGTTCACCAGGGGCGGTCATCAGCGCCATTCAGGTGCGAACTGCGATGCAAGATGGGGTCCTGATTCCTTGGCGAAAGAACCGCCCGGAGGACACGACGACCGGATGGGACTTGCTTCATGCCGACCGAGGTGGGCTTCACCTCGACCCAACACCCGGCCTGCATTTTGACGTGTTTGAGTTGGACTTTGCCAGCCTCTTTCCAAGCCTCATCGCCACGCGGAACATCTCACCCGAAACCTTGGGCTGTACGTGTTGTTTCGGACGTGCAGAAGGGCCGTTGGTTCCCCTTGACCCAGACGAGGCCAAACGCTGGTTTCGCCAACGGTTGGTCGGGCAACGGTTGGAGCGTGTCCGGTCTGGTCCATCCACCGCCTTGGCCGTTCCAGGTCTTGGCTTGGCCACATGCCTCCAACACCACGGTCTGCTCGGTCGTGTGGTGGCACCTCTCATCCGTCGAAGGCGTGACTTGAAGGCCCAACGGACCGGTCCTCGCGACGATGCTGACCGTCGTCAATTGGCCTTGAAGTGGCTCCTTGTGACCTGTTTTGGATACACAGGATACCGGAACGCACGCTTTGGTCGGATTGAAGCTCATGAGGCCATTTGCGCTTGGGCACGGGACGTGATGATGACCGGCATTGAAGCGGCCCGTTCGGACGGCTGGGAGGTGGTGCACGGCATCGTGGACAGCCTCTGGATCACCGACACCCGTGGTCGAAGTCCTGAGGAACGCGCCGAAGCCGCCCAACGTTTGGCCGATCGGCTTGGAGCCACCACTGGCATTCCGCTGGAGGTGGAGGGTCGGTACCCGGTGTTGGCCATTCTCCCGCGACGTTCGGACGGTGCGGGGGCGTTGACGCGGTACTGGGGTTGCGGGGTTGACGCGGTCAAAGTACGTGGCATCGAGGCCCGACAGCATTCGACCAGCGCCTTCGTCAAACGTTTCCAGCGCGATGCTTTGGCTCAACTTCGCGATCATGTCCTCGCGCATGGGTCGAGCGTGGACGCCATGGAGGCCCTCTTGCTCGGCGCTCATGACCGTGCTCGAGCGGCGTTGGTCGCTGGCGACGTCCCGTTGGAAGACCTCCTCGTCGCGCGCCGGGTTGAGCGAGGCGTCGATGAGCGCACGGTCAACACGGCCTTGCAGCGTGCGCTGCTGCGTTCGGAGCGTCTTGGTTGGCCGGTCGCGCTGGGCTCTCGTGTTCGCTTTGTCGAAGTCGACGACGAAGACGACGGGGTGATGTTGGGCACGGAACTGCTCGCTGACGATTCAACGCGTCCCCGTCCTGACATGAACGTCCACGTTCGTCGTCTCGACCGTGCCGCATGGTCCTTGCTCGCTCCCTTTGGCTGGGGCCTTGAGCCCCTTCGTCGCCCACTTGGCCAAGGTCGGTTGCCCGTGGTTGGAAGCAGCCAACACGCCCGGTGACCGCAAGGGGCACCACGCGCCCTCGCCTCGTCGAAGGCGCAACCCCCCATCGCGGCTGACGGCGACGTCCAGTCGGCTTCTGGCCAGGTGCAGGAGACGTTGGGTCCGCCATGCCTGAGCCTTTCCGTCATGGCGGCCGTGAACCACGATCACGGTGGCATCGTTGGTGCGTGCTGCCCGTTCGAGGTCAGCGCACAGATGCCGCACCATGTCCCGTGCTTCACGTGCACGGAGTTCGTCGTCGTCGAGCATGGCCATGGGGGCGTCAACCACGATCAAACGCGAGCCACTGTCCTTGACTTCCCCCGCAAGGCGCGCCACCATGGCAGCAAATTGGTGCGCGGTAAATCCACGGGCGACACGCAGCGAAGCAAGGGCCCGTGGCCCGACGCCAAGTTGAGCCAGCCAAGGTGAAAACCGTCCTGGGTCAAGTCGGCAAGCACCGTCAATCCAGTGCACCACATGACCGCTGGCCAAGGCGAGGGCCACCCACGCCTCTGCAACAGGACGTGCCCTTCGCCCATGGCGACCGTCGCCAAGCAGCACATGGACGCCAGGCTGACGAGGACGGAAATCGACCGCAGCACGTGGACGGACAGCGGGCGAGGGATGCATGGAGTTCACCGGACCGCTTCGGTCGGCCGAACAGGTGGTGAATCGTACCGGTGGCCCGTCACGGGAAGTGAAGCGCAGGCCTCAAACACCTTCGACGCAGAACGACACGTGTGGTGGAAGGCGGGAAGATCCTGGTCCATTGCGATCTGGATGCCTTCTATGCAGCTGTCGAAACGCTTCACCGGGGCCTTGACCCAGAAGTCCCCTTGATCATCGGAGCGGATCCGAAGGGCGGCAGGGGTCGTGGCATCGTCAGCACCTGCAATTACGCAGCCCGCGCCTTTGGCGTACGCTCAGCCATGCCCATCAGCGAAGCATGGCGGCGTTGTCCAGCGGCGCCCGTTGGACCCGCGACGTACGTTCGTGGTGCCCACCGGCTCTATGCGCGCGCCTCTCGACGCGTGATGAGCATCCTGCGCGACGTCGGGGGCCCATTTGAGCAGGCCAGCATTGACGAAGCCTACCTTGACGTGACCGAAGCCACGTCAGGGGATTGGGACCGGGCGCTGGCGCTGTGCGAGCGTCTGCAACGCGACATCGTGGGCACCACCGGTCTGACCGCCTCGTTTGGGTTGGGCCCCACGCGGCTTTTGGCCAAGATGAGCAGCGAGGAAAACAAACCTGAGGGCGTGTTTCGGTTGATGCCTGGCGACGCACCCGAGTTCTTCCAAGGCCGTTCATTGCGGGAAATCCCCGGCATCGGCCCTGCCACGGCCACGGCCATGCAAGAATGGGGCGTCCAAACGGTGGACGACGCCTATGGAATGGGTGAATTGGCTTTGGCACGCATGGTGGGTCCCCGTTTTGCCTCATGGCTCATGGCCGTCGTCGAGGAACGCACCAGCGACGACGTAAGCGTGCTACGGTCACGCAAATCGATCGGCAAAGAAACGACGTTTGAGCGGGACCAGCGTGACGAAGAGCACGTGCTTGCGCAGCTGATCGATTTGGTTGATCGCGTCATGTCGCGTGCGTTGGAACTCGGTGTGGCGGGCCGGCTGGGTGAAGTCAAACTCCGCTATCAGGGGTTTGAGACCCGCACGCACCGACGCTCGATCCCGGTCGCCATGGACGACCCTGCCGTCTTCAGATCCTTGGCGACGCGCTTGTTTGCAACCAGTTTGGAGCGTGAACGACCGGTGCGTTTGGTCGGGTTCCGGCTTGGGGATTTGGAAGACCCACCGACCCGACAGGTCACCCTCGAACGGTTCGAGGAAGCCTCAGGCCAAGCGGTGCATGGACGTAAGGACGGGCCGGAAGGGTTCGAGTGAATCCGGTAGGGCCATCCCTTCGATGGGTTGGTTCAACGCGATGCCTTGTTCGCGCTTGGTGGACCACACGAGGCTGTTGAAGGTGGTCACATCAGCGGTGAGCGTGCGAAGAGCATCACCTTCCTCACATCCGACGCCCAAGGCGTCGTCCACGTGAGCTGGGAAATCTCGTGCATCAACGCATGACGTCCCGTACACCGTGGTCGTGATGTGGTGGGTGAAGAAGGGGCAAACCGGGCTGAAGGCGGTCAGCGTATCACGGACCACGCGGTGAAGCACCCAAGCCGCCGTGCTGTCTTCGTCGTACAGCCGTGTCTTCACCATCTCGAGCCAGTGGCTCGGCAACACGCCGGGCAGGAAATTCTTGAGCGCTTGTGTGGCGGAGTAAATGTCGAGGTTGGTCCATGCTTCCC
>QQSJ01000112.1 GCA_003602635.1 Candidatus Poseidoniales archaeon | reverse complement strand
GTCGTGGTCGAGGCGCACCACTTCGCCTTGGACGGCGCCCGTTTCCACGTTCACCACAGCGATTCGGCACCCGCTGCCTCCGACGTCCACACCGATGGCGTGCACGTCAGCGACCTCGGTCGTGGGCGGCGACGGCGTAGGGCATGAGCACGTCCGCCTCGAAGGGGCTGACGCCTTCGGGCACCATCTCGCTGAAACGAGGTGCCACCCAACGGGCGGGACCGTCAAGCAAGGCCTCGAGGCCAGCTTGTCCGGCGTCCGGCAAAAGGCCGAAGCACGCCTCGTCCTCCCCGGCCCGCTCGCGAGACCAACGGAGCCGTCCGTGTTCAGCGCCCTCGGGGTCCTCGCCGTGGACCACGAAACCGACCGGCAGTTCGTCAGGAAGGGCGTTGAGAAGTTCGGCGCTCATGCCCTCCCCAAGTCCGAGCACGTGCGCCCGTCGCACGGTGGTCAACACCCGATGGGGCCATGCTTCCTCGCCTTGTTGCGTCCACGCTTCGACCGAAGTCGGCGACATCGTGGACGGGACGTCAAGCACGACGATGACTTGGCGGGCGTTGGCGTGGTGCAGGACCATCTTCCAACCGATCTCAAGTTGAAGTTGCAGGCCAGCGTGGTGGCGCACGCGGTTGGCGTCCACCTCCACGCTGAGGTGGCCGTCCTCCGGGCGGTAGGCTTCTGGCCACGTTCGCCAGTCCTCACCTTCCGATTCGGAAATCGTGGCATGGACGGCATGGTGCACGCGCCATGGTTCCTCGTTCAGCCATGCGGTGATGTGCTCATCGTCGATCTCAACGTCCTCCGCCAAGCCGCGATGCAGGGCGGGGTCGATGGCCAAACCAGAGAGCGGATTCTTGTCGGCATCATGCGCAGCGAGCGTGGGGACACGCCACAGCCCAAGGCCAAGATCGGCCAAGAGGTCGATCCATCGGAAGGCCGCCTTGCGCAGGTCACCGACGCCTTCGCCGGCGGGCAGGCTCCGAAGGTCAAGGCCAACGCCAGCTCGCCGCACAACCAACGATGGCGGGCTTCGCTTCAAGGCTCTGGCGTCAATCCCAGATCCCCATGTCCATGCGAGCGTCTTCGCTTGCATGGACGCTCGGGTCCCACCGAGGGGTCCAGACGAGGTTCACATGCACCGAGGACAGTCCGCTGGTCAGGGCCGCACGGTGGGTGGCCGCCATGATTTCGGGGGCCGCTGGACAACCAGGGCTGGTCAGCGTCATGTCGATTTCAGCGTGAGGACCTTCGTCCTTGGTTTCGATGCGAACCGCGTACACGAGGCCGAGTTCCACGATCGAGATCTCCAGTTCTGGATCTTCAACCGATTGCAAGGCATCGAGGACCGCTTCTTCATTCACCATCGCTCATCGCCTCCAGTTTGGTCGTGACCATGTCGAACATGGTGCGTACACCGTTGGAACGGCTCGGGGTCAATGAATTCAGCACACCGGCGTCCTTGATGTGATCCACCGTCATGGCTTGGGCCACTTCGAGAGGTTGGTCATGCATCCCGAGCGCAAGCAGTCCCATCAGGCCCTGCACCAGCCGAGCATCGGCTCCACCACGAAGGTGAACCACGCCGTTTTCGATGCGAACCTCGAGGTGCGCTTGCGACTGGCAGCCCTTGACACGGTTGGCGTCGGTCCAATCGTCCACGGGCAGTTCGAGCACGTCGTCGGCCAGATCGAAGATGAATTCGAACCGTTCCATGCGGTCTTCAATTTCGGCAAGTTCCTGAATGACCTCTTGCAAGGCTTCAGAGATCATGCCGACCCTCCGAAGCGCTCCAGCACCGCCGTCAAGGCTTCGACCAAGCCTTCGGCTTCCTCCATGGTGTTGTAGAGGTAGAACGATGCGCGAACCGTGCTTGAGATGCCCAAGCGGTGGAGCAAGGGTTGGGCGCAATGGTGGCCCGTTCGAACGGCGAAGCCTTGAGCGTCGAGCAGGTGCGCCATGTCCTCCGCGTGGAGGTCTGGATGCAGGAAGGACACCACGGCCGAGTCGAGGTCGTCATGACGCCCGTACACGGTGCACCCAAGGTCGCGAAGCGCAGCAGCCGTCCACCGGGCGATGTGGAGCAGGCGGTGATGCTCTGCTTCCAAGTCGACGTTTTCCAGGTAATCCATCGCGGCCTTCCAGCCGATGGCCTCAGCAATGCGTGGTGTGCCTGCTTCGAATTTGTGTTCGTTGTCTTGGTAGGTTGAGCCTTCGACCGTGACTTGGTCGATCATGTCTCCACCGCCCATGAACGGAGCCATCTCTGCGAAGGCCTCCTCCTTCACGGTCAAGCATCCGATGCCCGTCGGGCCGAGCATTTTGTGCGCCGAGACGGCGAGGAAATCCACCTCAAGTTCGGTCACGTCGATGCGCGTGTGGGGTGCGCCTTGCGCCGCGTCGAGAAGCACCCTCGCTCCGGCCGCATGGGCTTGTTCGATGATGTGCTCGACAGGGTTGCGAACGCCCAACACGTTGGACGTATGGACCACACAGACCAGTTTCGCTCCAGGGAGGGAGGCTTCGTAGGCCTCCATGTCGAGCGTCATGTCGTCGAGCACGGGAACGTAGCGCAACTCAACCCCGCGCTCTTTGGAGAGCATCTGCCACGGGACAATGTCGCTGTGGTGTTCCATTTCCGTCAGCACCACAGCATCGCCTTCGCGCAGGTTTGCGCGGCCCCATCCGTGGGCCACCAAGTTGATCGCTTCTGTGGTGCCGCTGGTCATCACCACGCGCTCGGCGTTGAACCATGACTTGAGGCTGGTCCGGCAGGCTTCGTACCCGTCGGTGGCTTCGCCCGCCAGGGTGTGCACCGCACGGTGGACGTTTGCGTTGCTGTTGGTGTAGTACGTGTTCATTGCATCAATGACGGTCTGCGGTTTCTGGGTCGTCGCCGCGTTGTCAAGGTAGACCAAGCGCTTGCCGTTCACCTTCCGTGACAGGATGGGGAAATCGGATGCGTCGACCATGTCGTTCCCTCAGGTGATGCGAGCACAATCGAGGTGCACCGTCAAGCGATCCCGAAGCGTACGCCGTGCTTCCGAAGCAGCAAGGGGCCGAAACGCGTCGGCCAAGAATCCCTCGACGATCATCGACGATGCTTCGTCGTGGTCGAGGCCCCGGCTCATCAAGTAGTGGAGTTGGCCGCTGTCGATGCTGGCGCTGGCCGCACCGTGGGCGGCCGACACGTCGTCCGCCAAGACCTCGAGTTCTGGGATGGCGTCAGCGCGGGCGCCTTGGCTGAGCAACAGGTTACGGAAGACTTGGCCAGCGTCGGTGCCGTCGGCTCCAACGTCGATGACCAAGCGTCCAGTGCCCACAGAACGGCTCCGTCCAGCACAGGCCACGTTGGCCACAAGTTCGGAGGTGGTGTGCCCTTTGTGGTGGTGGATTTCCACGTGGTGATCGTCGTGCCGGGTGCCCTGGCCGTGGACGGCGAGGCCAATGCGGACGGATCCTCCGGTGGCGTCGAGGTGGTGGCGGAGGTCGGACTTGCGTCGGAACCCTCCGACGGACAAAGTGCCCGTTTCGAAGGTTGCATCGCGTCCAATCCGCCAGTCGTCGCATCGAAGAACGCGGGACTCCAAGTGAAGTTCGTCGGTGACGACCACGCTGAGGCTGCACCCGTTGGCGACCTGACCGGTGAGGTGGAGCCCGCACCAGCCGGCGTCTCCGGACAGGTGGAGGTGAACCACGGCCCGGCCGTTGCATGCGATGTGAAGGCGGCCCACCGCCACATGGCCGGCCGCGCGGAGGTCGACGTTGACCACGGCGTCGTGGTCCCCTTTGAGGTCCAGCCGCATGGGCGCACCGTCGAGGTCCGCCAACGTGTGGCGAGCAATGTCGTCGACGTCGGGGAGGGTCGTTTCTGGACCATCGATGACGACAGGGAAAAGGTCCGGAGAGCCGGCACCAAGGGTCGCTTCAACCGACGCATCCACCGGATGCAGGGTCATTCGAATGGAGGTGGGCTCCGCTTCCTCTGGACGCATCCAGGACCAAGGCGTTGAGCGCCAAAGATGGACCGCGCTGGAGGGGTCCTCCACCGCGGTGGTCATCCGATGGCTCCCTCCATCTCGATTTCGAGGAGCTTGTTGAGTTCCGAGGCATATTCCATTGGGAGCTCACGGGTGAAGGGCTCGAAGAATCCGTTGACGATGAGGCCCATCGCTTCCGCTTCGGAATGCCCTCGGCTCATGAGGTAGAAGAGTTGGTCGCCGGCGATCTTTGAGACGGAGGCTTCGTGCTCCAGGTCGGCCGATGCGTTGCCGACTTCCATCGTAGGGTAGGTGTCGCTGCGGCTGTCCGCGTCAAGCATCAGGGCGTCACAGACGACCTTGGAGCGGCATCCCTCGGCCTTCGGGCGAACTTGCAGCATGCCGCGGTATGTGGAGCGGCCGCCGTTCTTGGAAATGGATTTCGAGAGGATGTTCGACGTCGTGTTTGGAGCAAGGTGGTGCACCTTGGAACCCGCGTCTTGGTGTTGGCCTTCGCCGGCGTAAGCGACCGAAATGATCTCCGCGTGGGCTCCTTCGCCCTTCAGCAGCACGGCAGGATACTTCATGGTCAATTTCGAACCGATGTTCCCGTCGACCCATTCCACCGTGGCGTTCGCGTGGGCGATGCCGCGCTTGGTCACCAAGTTGTAGACGTTCGAAGACCAGTTCTGGATGGTGGAGTAGCGGATCTTTGCGCCGTCCATGGCCACCAATTCGACCACGGCCGAATGCAAGGAATCGGTGGAGTAGGTTGGAGCCGTGCAGCCCTCGACGTAGTGGATGGACGAGCCCTCGTCTGCGACGATCAGGGTTCGCTCAAACTGGCCCATGTTCTTGGCGTTGATGCGGAAGTAGGCCTGCACCGGCATCTCGACATGAACGCCTTTTGGCACGTAAATGAAGGATCCACCAGACCAGACGGCGGTGTTGAGGGCACTGAATTTGTTGTCCGTGTACGGCACGACGGTGTTGAAGAAGCGCTTCACCAACTCAGGATGCTCTCGCAAACCTGAATCCATGTCGAAGAAAAGAACGCCTTGTTCCTCAAGGTCTTCTCGAATGCTGTGGTACACCGCTTCAGACTCGTATTGCGCCGTGACGCCACCAAGCCACTTTTGCTCCGCATCGGGGATGCCAAGGCGGTCAAAGGTGCGCTTGATGTCGTCGGGGACGTCGTCCCAGTTGCCCTCGGTGCCTTCCGAGGAACGCAGGAAATACGTGACAGCATCAAAATCGATGCTGTTCAGCAGGGCTTCATTGCCCCAATCGGGCATCGGGCGCTCCATGAAATGGTGGTAGGCCTTGACGCGCAATTCGGTCATCCACTCTGGTTCGTCCTTGAGGGCGGAGATGTCGCGCACCACTTGCTCGCTCAAGCCCTTGTCGAAGCGGATGGTGGCCACTTCAGGGTCGTGGAAACCGTAGCGGTATTCACCGACCGCGTCCCGTGCTTCATCGCTCATGCTCTCACCTCATGCTACGGGCATCAGCCACTCATAACCGTCTGCTTCGAGCCGCTGAGCCAATTCAGGACCACCGCTTTGCACGATGCGACCGTCGATCATCACGTGAACGACGTCCGGAACAACCAGTTCAAGCAATCGATTGTAATGCGTGATGAGCAGCACGCCACTTTCTTCGGACAGGCTGTTGATGCCTTCTGCCACGGCCTTGAGGGCGTCGATGTCCAACCCGGAATCCGTTTCGTCCAAGAGGGCCATCTTGGGTTGGAGGAGGAGCATTTGCAAGATCTCGAGGCGCTTCTTTTCACCGCCGCTGAACCCGTCGTTGACGTAGCGACCGAGGAAGGAGCGGTCCATGCCGAGCACCTCCATCGCTGCTTGGAGTTCCTTGCGGAACTCCCGGGCCTTGGGGGCCTCGCCACGAACGGCGGCCACGGACTTGCGCAAGAAGGTGCCAACCTGAACGCCGGGAATGGACGAGGGGTATTGGAAGGACATGAACAGGCCAGCACGGGCGCGCTCATGCACCTCCATCTCCGTGAGGTCTTCGCCGTCGTAGTGAATGCTTCCTGCGGTGATGGCGTAGGCAGGGTGGCCCATGATCACCGAGGCAAGGGTCGATTTTCCTGCCCCGTTCAAGCCCATGATGGCGTGAACTTCTCCGGCCTTGATTTGGAGGTCAAGACCCCGAAGAATTTCCGTCTCCTCCACGGTGGCGTGGAGGCCTTTGACGTCGAGCAGTCCGCCGCCCATGGGGAGTGGTCCAAGCCCGGTCTTATGAAGCGGATGGTTTCAGCAGACCCACTTCGTCCGCGCCTTCAAAGGTAAACCGAAACTGCGTCGGTCATGGACGAGGAGGATTTGGTAGCGATGTACGCCGCACAAGCCAAATCTTCCATCGAAGAAGAGGCTGAGAAGCGGCTCCAAGCCACGCTCGACCCCGAAGAGGAGGAACGCCTTCGCAACCTTCCACTGAAGCAGGCCGTCGGAACGCCGCATCTTGTCCCGGCCTTGTTGGCTCGTCTTGGGACGGTCAGGGCCGCACTCGACGGGCACGGCGGTGGCATTCAGGCCACGTCCTGCGATGTGGGCGAGGACGGGCTGGACCTTGTGCTCGATCTGACCGGAGCCTGCGTGTCGTGTGGCGCAGCACCCGGCACGCTTCAGGGCATCAAAGCGGATCTCGAAGCGGACGACGAGGTTTCACGCATTCGATTCGACGCGGTGTTGTTGGACAGCTTCGACGACCTTGGTCGAGATTTCATTTTGGCCCACGGAGAGGTCGAATTCGTCACGGTTGAGGTGGATGCATGAGGGAAATCCGCCTGAGGTATGGGGCCGACGTGCTCCAAGGCACGGAGTTCGTGCAACAACTCAACCGCATCGAAGAATTCGAACTGCTCAACACGCTTGGCCGCTCGGACGCCAACGATGCCGTGACGGTCATGGTGCGCCTCAAGCTTGCGGACAACACCGTCGTAGAGGACATCGACGACATCGCGTGGTTGTCCATTGAGGAAGTGGTTCGAACCGAACCGACCGCAGACGGTGAAGCCCTCTACGCCATCGTTCGCTTCACCCACTCGTTGGTCACCATCCCGCTCGAAGTCGGCGATGCGATCATCAGTCCAGGGACGCGGATTGGACGGCGTGGTGCCGAAATCATTCTTCGAGGATCGAGCGACGGATGCCAGGCCCTGGTCGCCGCCTTTCGCTTGTGGAACGACCGATGCACGGTGGCCGTGGTCCGTTCAGGCGATGCCGACCATGACGCCGATGCTGGACTGACTCCCCAGCAAGTCGAAGCAGCACGTTTGGCGTGGTCCATGGGTTATTTCGATGTCCCGCGAGGGTGCGCCTTGAGCGATATTGCAAAATCTGCAGGCGTCTCAAACGCCACCATCAGCGGCCATCTTCGTGAGGTTGATCGCATCGCGCACCGCCGGTTGCTCGATTGGATCGGCGAATGACGTTTGGCGGTAACTCCAAACGATACGAAGCATGAGGTCGTCTCGATGAAAGAGGTCAGGATGCGTTATCCCGGCCATGCCATCGCCAATTCCGAATTCAAACATCAACTCGCCATTTGCCAAGAAGCGGTGCTGATGGCCAGCGTCAGCAGGAACAGCCAGCATGACACCATCGTGTACGTGCTGCAATTGACGCTGAACGAAGGCATGACGGTCGAAGACGTCGATCGTGTGCCATGGTTCACCCTCATCGAGGTGATGGGCGAAGAAATCGTGGGCGGGCGCATTCGTTTGACTGCGCTGGTTGAGAATTCACACGAACTGCTTCGCGTTGGGCGAGACATCTGGAACGCTGTGGTGGCGCCAGGCTCCTCGATCGGTGTGTCGGGCGCGACGATCATCATTCGCGGAACGCCTGCCGGCTGCAGTGCCATGGTCAAAGGCTTCCAATCCTGGAACCCCAACGGAACGGTGTCCGTGGTCCGTCTCACCGAGCAACAGCACGACGATTTTGCCGGCCTCACCCAACATCAAATGCACGCCTTCTCCACCGCGTGGCGACTCGGTTACTACGACCGGCCACGCAAATGCACGCTGGCCGATGTCGCCAGCGAAATCGGCGTGTCTCGAGCGACCATCAGCGGCCATTTGGGTGCGGTTGAAAGCACCGCCCATCGGCGTCTTGCAGCCCGTCTTGGGCTTCGAGGCGATGGGGCGGATTGAAGGGTAACGTGCAGTGCGCAGGCCATGGTGGCATGGCAAGACGGCCCGAGGGATTCGCCCAAGCCAGCGCGTGAGGCCCACGTCGGTCGCTTTGAGATCAAGGCCAGGGACGGCCGAGCACGCGTGGGGGCCCTCTCGACCGCTCACGGCGTCGTGACCACGCCCACCTTGCTGCCGGTCATCAACCCAAATTTGCGGACGATTGAGCCTCGCGAAATGTGGGACCGCTATGGCATTCAGATGCTCATCACGAACAGTTACATCATCTGGAAGCACGAGGGTCTGCGCAGTCATGCGTTGGAACATGGCGTGCATGACCTCCTGAATTATCCAGGTGCCATCATGACCGATTCAGGTACTTTCCAAGCCTACGTTTACGGTGACGTGGAAGTGGGCGTGGAAGAAATTGTGGCCTTCCAACGTGACATCGGCGTGGACGTGGCCACGATGCTCGACGTGTTTACGCGTCCGGACATGACCCGCGACGAGGTTCATGCAGCGGTCATGGAAACCGCCGAGCGTGCCGAAGCCAGCATCGCCACGGCTGGCGCCACCATGCTCAACGGCCCCATTCAGGGTGGTTTGCATCCAGATCTGAGGCGCTTGAGCGCCCAAGCCATGGGTGAACATGCATTCAGCGTGCATCCCATCGGAGGCATCGTTCCTGTGATGGAACAACAGTGCTACGCGGATTTGGCCCGCATCATGCTGGCTTCGATGCCGGAGCTGCCGCCCCAACGCCCCGTTCACATGTTTGGTTGTGGGCACCCGATGCTCTTTCCGATGCTGATCGCCCTCGGGGCCGACCTTTTCGATTCCGCCGCTTACGCGCTCTTTGCCCGCGATGGACGCATGTTGACCCCCACAGGGACCGTGCACCTTCGGACCCTGAACGATTGGCCCCTGCTCATGCCGTGTGTTGCGCAGGTCACTCCCGAGGAGGTTCGCAAGATGGACAAGGACCGACAAAAGGAACTGCTCTCCAGGTTCAATTTGGAAGTCACGCTTGCAGAATTGGCCACGTGCCGTCAAGCGGTGCACGACGGACGCATTTGGGAACTGGCCGAGCGCCGAAGCCATGCGCATCCCGCGCTTCGCGAAGCCTTCCTCTGGATGACCACCTCGCCCGCTCGCGGGACAGCACCCATTCCGGCCGCAGAGCACCTTCTGATGAACGACCGAGCCGCAGCCAGCGACACCTCTCCAAACCGCGGGGGCTGGGAAGCTGCGTGGGATTGGGTCATCGAGGCACAAAACACGCCGGGGCGTGGCGCGCTACGGTGGGCCGGCGAGGACACCTTCGTTCGCCCGACCGTCGTCGCTTCGCGTCGCCGCCTGCACCGTGCCTGGCGACCGGGGACGAGCGAAGGAACCGTCCTCATCCTGCACGGTGCGCCAGGTCCGTGGCGCGACCGTGCCGGTGCTCATGTCGCCCGTGCGCGGGCCAGCAATCCTTCGCTTGAGGTGCTCGTCCTCAGCCCGATTGGCTTGGTGCCATGGTCCTTCGAAGACCTGCAGCCCTTTGCTCATGTCGAAGGCCCAGAGTGGCTTTGGCGGCGTCCGCTTGACCACGCCTGGGTGCGTCGGGAGTTGGCGCGTTTGCACCTTGAGGGCCGTCCCTTCTGCAGCGTCGATCTCCGCTCTGACAGCGTTGGGGAAGCCTTTGATGCAGCGTTGAGCGATGCTGGACTTGAGCCACGCGCAGGGGCCGAAGACGAGGGCATTGCGGAGGCAGAAATCAACCTGCGTCGGACGCAGGCGGTGGAGAAATCCATGCTTGATTTGCACCTGGAACGGCCCACGGCGGCCTCGTTTGTCGGCGCAGCCACGTTCGTGATGAGCAACACGGGACGGATTCGTAACGTGAAAGACGGCGAAGGTCGGCACATCCTCTCGCCTCGTTTGGGCGACGGAGGACTCTCGTTGACCGACGAAGGGGCGCGGGTGTTGCACGCCCTCGATTTGCCCTCAGATCATTCGCCCGCCACACTGACTGTCGTCGAAGACGCCGTGCCCTTCGTGGGCGCAGGACGGAACGTGATGCACGGTTTCATTTTGGAGGCGTCCGCCTCGCTCCGGCCCGGCTCGCCCTGCTTGGTTCTCGGGCCCGATGGCGCGCTCATCGCGCACGGCGTGGCGCAATGCACCCAGCAGGAAGCCACGGCCATGGAGAAGGGCATCGCAGTGCGTGTCCGGGGTGGTTTGGTTCCCTCGTCGTGAAGACAAAACGGGGACGGGTTGAAAGGCCCTCCTCGCAACCAATGCGCATGGTCGAAGGCCGTGCACCAATCGTGCACACCAAGGCGTTGACCAAAGCCTACGGCGAACATGTGGCGCTCAATGCCCTCGACCTGCAAATTGAGGCAGGTGCAACGGGTCTCTTGGGGGCGAACGGAGCGGGGAAATCCACCTTTCTGAAAACGCTGCTCGGCCTGATCCAGGTCACCTCAGGTGAGGGCAGTGTGCTTGGACATGACATCCGAACCGAGGGGCCAAGCATCCGACAACGCATTGGATACATGCCGGAATACGAAGCCCTCGATCCCCGCATGGACGGCATCCATCAGGTGCGGTATGCCGGTGAATTGCTCGGGATGAATCCCGTGGTCGCGATGCAACGCGCCCACCAGTGCCTGGAATACGTCGGCCTCGGCGAACAACGGTACCGTCAAATCGACGGCTATTCGACCGGCATGCGGCAGGCGACGAAGTTGGCCTGCGCCATCGTCCACGACCCCGAGATGATCATTGCGGACGAGCCCTCGAACGGGCTCGATGCTGCGGCACGGGACTTCATGCTCCAGACCTTGGACACCACCGTCCGCAACGGTCACCGCAGCGTCCTGATGGCTTCGCACTTGATGGACGACGTCGAGCAGGTGTGCGAGCGCATCGTGCTCCTGCACAAAGGCCGCTTGGTGGCCGAGGGCCGGATTGAGGACCTGAAAGCCATCGACCGAGAATACGAAGTGCACGTCTGGGGAGCGGCCGAGGCCATGGAGCGTGGGCTGCTCGACCGAGGCCTCCGTGTCCGTCGGCAAGGGCGCGTCATGCGCGTGGCCGATGACCGAGACGACGTACCACGTGAAGTGCTCGAAGTGGCCGCGACCACGGGCTCCCAAGTTCGCCGCCTCCATACCTATGAAGCGTCCCTCGAAGACCTGTTCATCGCCATCATGGAACGGCTTGGTCATGACGTCAAGTCCAGCGAGGACCTGCTTGCCGGAGGTGCTCCACGATGACCGACACCGAACCTCCCGCGGAGGAGGTTGCTTCAGCAGCGGAGGACGTTCGCTTTGACGAAGCCTCCCCCGTCACCGGTGCGTCGCGCATCGAAGCCGCCTATTCAGCCGAGGACGGCGGTCAAGCCAGCGTCGCCAAAACAGGCTCGACAGGGCAGGTCTTCACGCAGACCTACCTTCCTTGGACCGGGACGCTCAACCCCCGCTGGGCCCGAAATTGGGCGGTCTATCGCCACCACACCTTGGGATTGGTCCGAAGCGGTCACCGGCCGTGGCCGCTGCTTGTGCGGGCCTACCTGGTGCTGGTGCTGATCGGTTCCGTCGGGGACATTTTCCCGGTGCTGCTCAGCTCGCTGTTCGGAGACGGCATTGGCGAAGTCTTCATGATCAGCAGGGACAGCCTCTACGCTCACGTCCTCGGGTTCTTCCCACGCAACGTGTTGTACTACCCGGTCGTCACGGCGCTGATCGTTGGAACGATGATTTCAGAGGACCGGATCAACGGCACCTCAGCGCTTTACTTCAGCCGCCCAATCACTCGGTTTGATTACGTCGCGATGAAGTACCTGGCCGCCGCGACGATCCTGTTCATCCTCTGCGTGTTTACGCTCTTCATCTACTACACCGTCGAAGTCTTGGCGATGGGCCGTGGCTGGGCTTGGATCGTGGACACGTTCCCGTTGTTGCTCGGTGCAACCGTGGCCGGTCTGCTGCTTGTCGTGACCTACACGTCGCTGGGTCTCGCGATGTCGAGCGTCTCCACCAACGGCTTCTTCCCGGCCATCGGCTTGCTGGCGTTGGTCCTCGGGTCCAAATCCGTGGCCTTCCTTGTGGCGCTCCTGTTTGACCAGGACGTGCTCTACCTCCTTTCGCCGTACGACGCTTTGGCCAACGTGGGTCAGGCCTTGGTGGGCACCGAATCCAATTACGACATTCCGTGGACTTGGTCGCTGGTTTCGGTGGTGGCGATGAACGCGCTGTCCCTCTTCCTTCTGGCCAACCGCGTGGCCAGCATGGAGGTGACCCGCGAATGATGCCCGACCTCAGTCAAGTTGGGCCCGCCTCTGAGCCTGTGGTTGCGCCGGTACCGGAGAAACTGCCCGCGGTGGTCTTCGATCGCGTGGGGAAAACCTACGGGCGCATCCATGCCTTGAGTCAAATCAACCTCGCCATTTCCGGAGGCGTCACGGGCATCTTGGGCCTGAACGGCGCCGGGAAATCGACCTTGTTCAACCTCCTCATGGGCCGCTGCAAACCCACCACCGGCCAAGTTCGCCTGTTTGGCATCGACCCGTGGCAGGACCCAACGCCCTACGGGCGCGTGGGCTTTGTTCCCGAATCTGAGAAACTTCACGATTGGATGTCTGCGTTTGATTTCGTGACCACCTTTGCTCGTCTCCACGGGTTCACCCGTGACGAGGCCAAGATGGAAGCCGAACGCGTGCTTGATTTCGTGAATCTGAAGGACGTGATGCACACCCCAATCGGACGGTATTCCAAGGGCATGCGTCAACGGGTGAAGATCGCCCACGCGCTGGTCAACGACCCTGACCTCATCGTGCTCGACGAACCGCTGACCGGGTGCGATCCGTTGGCCAGAACCACGATCATGAACGTCGTGCGGGAACTTGGCCGGATGGGGCGAACCGTGCTCGTCAGCAGCCACATTCTCGGTGAAATCGAGCGCATCACGGAGCAAATTGTTCTGCTGCATCGGGGGCAAGTGCTCGCCCTTGGCAACGTCCACGGCATCCGAGAGCAACTCGACCGGATTCCGCACCGCATCCACATCCATTGCCAGGAAGGCAAGCGACTGGCCAAGGCGGTCATCGACTTGGAACACGTTCACGGCGTGATGATTCCATCCGAGGGCATCGTGGACATCCTTACGCACGACCTTGGAGCCGTGCACCAAGGCCTTCCCCCCTTGCTCATCGAAGGCGGGTTCAAGGTGACGCGCATCGAAAATCCGGACGACGACCTCGAATCGGTGATCGGCCATCTTGTCGGCGGAGGTGGGCGCTGATGTCCTCCTCCACCAAAGCATGGTCGAGCCTTGACAGGAAGGCGACCGCCGTGGCGGAGTTTACCCTCAGGCAGTACCGGACCCGCCTTTCGACGTGGGTCGTGCTGGCCTCGTGCATGGTGGCGCTCAGCACGGTCCTCCTGTTTTACATCGATTTCATGAACGACCCCATCGAATCCGTCGACAACGACGGCGACGGTCTGTTCGACGAAGACGGACCTGACTTCCCGTCCTCCACTGACGCCACCGTGGTCAGCATGGGGTACGACGACGACGGGGATTGTTTGGAAGCCGATCGCCCGGACGGTGCGAAGGACACCAACGGAAACGGCGTCGTTTGCGACGGATTCATCCGGCAATCCTGGTACGGATCAGAACTCACACGGGACAACGGCGTGGACGAAGACCCCGACGACGAAGCCATCATTCAGGAGGCCACCCACAGGGCGTTCCTTCTCGGGTACGGCAAGCTCGGGGTGGTGTTCCTTCTCGGCATCTTCCTTCCTCTTTTCCTGGCCACCGGTCTGATCCGAGGTGAAATGACCTCGGAGACCATGCATTTCCTCCTCGCGAAACCCATCGCCCGAGGCGAAGTGCTCCTGTACCGCCTCCTTGGGTACCTCGCTTTGGTGTGGCCGGCCAGCGCCGTCATCGTCGGCCTTTCCGCGTTGGTGACCGGTTTGGCCGCGCCGGGGGACGGCCTGTACCGCTTCGAGGATCTGGGGATTTGGTTGGCCATCCTGCTCGCCACGTGGCTGGCGCTCTTGGTGTACGGGATGCTCTTCATGACCTTGGGCGTGATGTGGAAATACGGCATTGTCCTCGCCATTCCCTTCGCTGCATGGGAGTTTGGAATGGCCTTCCTTTCCATGGGACTTCCCTCTTCACCCCTGCTTCGTGTGTCGGTGATCGGATGGTGCTTGGCGATCATCGATGCGGCCACGGCCTTGTCGTGGCCCGATCAGGAGGCTTTCATTGCCTACACGACGGATTACACCATTTGGGACGTTGATTTCGTGGCTCCGGGCGACGGATTGTCCTTCCTCGCGTCTGAAGCACCTTTCGCCATCTCGGCGACAGGGAACATCGCCGTGGCCATCCTGGTCCTGCTGTTCCAAGCGAGCGTGATTTGGATCGTGGGTCAAGCGTTGTTCAAAGGGAAGGAGATCGCGTGATGCCCCCCGCGCATTTTCTTGGCGATTTGAGTGGACTTTGGCGCTTGGACCAGCGCCCCCCCATCCGAGGATTGACTTGGGATTGGTGGTGGTGGTTGGTGATGCTCGAAGACGAGCAGGGCCGTCCCACAGGGAAGCAATTGATGACGCTCTGGTCCACAAAAGACGCGCCTCGCGTTGAAGTGAACGGGGACACCTGGCGCCCGCAGGGTCGACCCGGCGTGGACGAGCACGGTGGCATGTCGCTCGACGGGATGGTGTGCGCGTGGTGGTTCGACGGCCAGACCATGCACGACGCCGTGTTGGCCAAGCGTTGCAGCATGGTGGTGCTGCCCGGGGCGCATCCCTCGTGGCCGGGTCCTTCGACCCCCGGGCGCGGCGCAGGGGCCGTCGTGCCGTTGCTCGACGAAGATTACAGCATGGGCATGGAAGGGGACGGGTCGAGCTTCTGGTTGACGTTGGACCCGATGCCCGAAGGCGCTCCGTTCTCCACCCTCGATCTCCGTTTGCAGCCGTCCTCAGAACGCTTGTCCACCGCCCGTCAAGCGACGGCCACCTATGCCGCCGGTCTTGGTTACGACATCCTCAGGCTTCACGGAACCACGGCAGAAGGCCACATCGACGGCGCTCCTGTTCGTGGCACGGCCTACTTCCAGAAGGTCAAGGTTCAGGCCCCTTCCGTGCCATGGTATTGGGGTGTGCTGCACTTTTCCGACGGTTCGTACCTCGATTGGTTCCTGCCCCACGCTTCCCCAACCCTCAGCGCGGTCGACGACCGGCCGTGGAAGTCGCGGGACCTCGGGCACGTGGCTTTGAGCGAAGGGGGCTTGCTTCACGACGAAACGCGCGGCCACACCGAACGGTTCGGCCGGGTGGTGGTCGGCAAGCGAAACGAGGGCGGCTTGCCCGTCTTTTCGGTCCGCATGTGGAACGGAAGGGTGTCCGTCGACCTTGAGGTGGCCGCGCTGGCGCGGGCGCACTGGACCTTCGATCAACCCACCAGGGCAGGCCTGCGCAGCCATCTGACCTACAACGAATACCCCTTGGAAGTGCGAAGGCTTCGCCTCGAGGACGAGCATGGTGTGCGCACCGAAGCCGATTTTTCGTGGATCCGTGGCAACGCAGAGCATGCATGGGGATTGCTGCACTGACGGCGTGTCTTGGATGGGGGCAAGCCCGTAGTGTTCAATCTTGTATCGTGGAAACGTTCATGGCGTTCTCGGCAAGAGAAGGGATAGGTGTCACCATGACCGAGGAAGCAACCGATGCGCCCGCTGCATCCGAAGAGGCGCCAGCGCCCGTCGAGGAGAAGGCTACCGACACGAGCCTTGAGAAGAAATTCCGCACCATTCCTGGCGAGGAGATTCTCCGCCATACCCGGCCCTCTTTCATGGCCTTTGCAGGCTACTACGTCCTTGCCATGGTCATGATGGCCCTCCACTGGTTGTTCCACAACGACAACCTCGCCGGCCTGCTGACGTCAGAAGATTCCAGCGGCTTCGCCAAACTTCTGTTCACCTTCTTGGCCAACGACGTGACCTTCATGGGCATCATGTTGGCGCTGACGTGGTTCAACAGGATGTTGAACCTCAACACCTCCAACCGTTGGCTGACCTTTTGGCTGCTGTTGGCAAGCATCGCTCCGCTGCTCGTGGTCTTGGACAACTCGCTCACTGCCATCGTTGGTGATGGCTACCCCAGCCTCGGCAGCGACGGTGGTCTGCTCCCCGAATACAATCACTTGATCGCCGGTGCCATCTTCTCCGGCATGTTGGTGGTCCTGACCGCCTACTACCAGCGTTCCTTCCACTACGCTGTGACCAGTGATGCGGTGATTTTCGATCACCGTTTCCTCCTCGTCCGTGGCCACCGCCGCATCTTGTTCGAGAAGATCTCCGAAGTCGGTGTCGAGCGTTCCATGCTCGGGACCATCCTCGGTTTCGCCACCATTTCGCTGTTGACCGATTCCGGAATTGGGTTGGCCCAGGAAACCCGAGGTGTGGCCGCAGCCGCACCCGCTCCTGACGTGGTACAGAGCAACGAAGACGACACCAACGCCGAGAAGGCAGGAAAGGGCGTGATTCGCCGCCTCTTCGGCTTGCTGACCTACCAGCGCACCGTCACCACCACCAGTCCAGACCCCAAAATTTGCTTCTTCAACGTCCGTGGATGGCAAGACACGGAGGAGCTGCTGAACGAGTTGCACATGCGCCACAGTCAGTCCAGTCAACTGTCCGAACTCAAGGCCGCCCTCACCCAAGACTGAGCCGAGGCCTTGAAGAGCAGGTCCCGCCCCGTCGGGACGGAGGCCCCACCATGTCCGACGACCTGCTTCGACCCGCCCTAGACAAGTTCGCTGAAGGTGACCTCGAAGGCGCCGTGGAAATGCTCGATGCCCTGCGCGGCCAACACCGCAACGAGGCGGCCGTTCACCACACCTACGCCGAGTTCGCGAACATGCTGAACATGGACGCGCAGGACGACGTCATCCCCGGTGGAAAGATCATGATGGCGTACAAGAAGGCCATGCAGCTCGACGAAGAAAACGACGAATACATCGCTGACTTCGCCGATTTCGCCTTGGAATGCAACCGCATTCCTCAGGCCGTGAAGGAGTTCCAGCGCTACGCCACCCGACTTGAGATGGCGGACATCCCGTACGACGACCGTCTCTACAACGCGGCACGAAACCTCGTGGATCGCATTGAGGTCGTTGACCCTGAGCGCACCTCGGACATCAGCCAACCTTGGCTGAAGCAGGCCCTGTTGTGGTCCATCGGTGGACTGGGCTTTTCCGCTGAGGACGTCAAGGGTATCCTCGAAGACGCCTGAGGTTGTTTCAGGATGGGCGAACTCGTCCATCTGGCCCTGCGCGTCGGGTACCTTGGCGATGCCTTCCATGGCAGCCAAATTCAACCCGACGTGGTCACCGTCCAAGGCGAACTCCAGCGTGTGCTGCGGTCGCTTGGCTGGTGGAAGGACGACGAACACACCATGATCCTCGGAAGCAGGACGGACGCAGGCGTCAACGTTCGTCGCAACGGGGGTTTGCTCACCCTTGACCGTGATTTGTACGAGAAAATCGGAGACCGGAAGTTGGTTCGGGCCATGGCCGACCGTCTTCCAGACCACCTCGCCGTGCTCGACGCCACCGAAGTTCCGGCAGGGTGGAACCCTCGCTTGGCCGATCACCGTGTCTACCGATACCGCATGGAGGGCATGGAAGGGTGGTGGGCCGACGACATGGACCGCTTCCAGCGCCATTTGGACCTCTTTGTTGGAACCCATGACGTGCGAAATTTTGCGCGCATGGAAGAGGGAAAGAACCCGATACGGACCGTGGTTTCTGCGTCACCGTGGACGGTTGGAGGGCGGATCGTCGGTTTCGAGATCGTGGGGCACTCCTTCCTTTGGAACCAAGTTCGCCGCATCGCCATGGCCGTGCACCAACTCGAACTCGGGCGGCTCACCTACGAACAGGTGGACGAGGCCCTTCAGCGGCCCGACCTCCCTGTCGACTTCGGCGTGGCTCCCGCGGAGTGGCTTGTGTTGTGGGACGTGGTCTGGGAAGCCCTTCCCGCCACCACTGGTCCTGAGCGCACCATGACATGGCAAGCGCCACCAACCCGTGCAGAAGGAGCAGAACGCACGATGCGACGGCGATGGGGAGCGGCCGCATCAGCGGAAATCGAAGCCCTGCTTCACCACGAATGGTCGGCGTTGGGTCGGCTGCATTGGTCATGACGTGGACAACGCCAAGGTGACGCGGTCTCCGTCTTCGAGGTCCAATCGCTCGCGGAGGAACTCCGTGGAGATGAGTTCAACCACGTCGATGTGCCGGGTCAGGTCCGGGATCAAGACGGCGCAGGGGACGGATTGGTCATCCACCGTCATGATTGCGAGGAAGGCGCTGGCTCCACCAAAGGAAACGCCGTCCCGGAGGAAGCCTCGGATGCGGTGGAGCGGAAAGGCAGCGGTGTCCACGCCTTTGGCCGACGCACGTACATCATCGTCCACGTCAAGGGTGTCCAAGCCAGCAAGTTGCCTAAGGGCGATGTATTCGACCAGGTCCTTCCCTTGAACGGTCACGTTGAGTGTCCCAGGCCAAGCCGTGGCCCCGAGCAGGGCCCGGAACTGGTCTTGGTAGTGCGGCTGAGCCATGAACACTTGAGCTCGACCGAGGCCGCTGCCTACCACACCTGAGAGGTCCACGGGCCTGCGGCGAGCCTCCCCCTCTTCAAGCCGTGCATCGCATCGGTCTGGAGCCTGCGGGATGCTCAAGAACCCGGGCGGACAGCCACGTATGGGATTGACATGCCAGGCGACCTTTCGTGGATGCAGGCCAGGTACGATGAACTTGCAGAGCGTTCGCTCTTGTGGGAGCCGCCCACCCTCGAGGGGCCAAGCGTACCACGGTGCAGGATGGACGGGAAGCCGACCATCATGCTCTCCGCCAACAACTACCTGAATTTGACCACCCACCCAAAAGTCGTCGATGCCGCCGTGCAGGCCACCAAAACCTACGGAGCAGGAAGCGGCTCGGTCCGGGCCATCGCCGGAACGATGGACCTCCACCTTGAGGCCGAGAAGGAAGTCGCGGCCTTCAAGCGGGCCGAGGCTGCGCTGATCTACTCGGCAGGCTACACCGCCAACGTCGGTCTCATTCCAAGTTTGGTGCGCGGTGCTGAGGACCTCATCATCAGCGACGAATTGAACCACGGTTCCATCATTGACGGTGTTCGCTTGACCAAGGCAAGCCGCGCGGTCTATGCGCACAACGACATGGGCGCGCTGGAGGAGGTGCTCATCGCCAACAAGAAGGCGGAACGGAAGTTGATCATCACCGACGGCGTGTTCTCCATGGACGGTGACATCGCCCCCCTCGGTGACATCGTGGCCTTGGCCGAGGAACACGATGCGATGATCATGGTCGACGACTGTCACGGCGAGGGCGTGCTCGGTGAAGGTGGACGCGGGATTGTGGACCACTTCAACGTCCACGGGAAGGTCGAATTCGAAATCGGTTCCTTCTCCAAAGCCCTCGGCGTCCAGGGCGGGATCATGGCCGGTTCAGAACTGAGCCGCCAACACGCGCTCAACCACTCCCGTTCGTGGCTTCTTTCGGGCTCGCAACCCCCCGGTGTTGCAGCCGCACAACGCGCTGCGATTCAGGTGCTTCAGGAAGAGCCCGAGCATCACAAGCGCTTGTGGGACAACACCGCTTACTTCCGCAACGAACTGCAGAGCCTTGGCTTCGACACAGGCGTCTCAGAGACGCCCATCATCCCGGTCATGTGCGGCCCCTCGAAGACGGCCAAGGCCCTTTCGGCCGCGCTCGGTGAGGAAGGGGTCATGGCCGGAGCCATCGTGTTCCCAATGGTGGCGCGCGACAAAGCCCGCGTCAGGACCCAAATGTCCGCGGGACTCACGCGTGAAGACCTGGACGATGTGCTTCGAATCTTCGAGCGCGTCGGGGCGGAGCTCAACCTGATCTGAGGTTTACTCTTCTTCGGAAAGAATGGTGTCGAGGACATCCTTCAGGTCGTCGTCGTCGTCGACGATGGCCTCCATGTCCGTCTCGGTTTCGACGGTTTCGACGGTGATGTTCTCGAAGGGATCTTTTCCGTCTTCAAGGCGGCACAACATGCGCCAGCGTGGCGCCCAACTCAGGTGAACATACAGGGGTCCGGGGAGCAACAAAAGGAACCAGACGAGGGCCGGTGGCAGGGAAAACAACTCGGTGATGTTCCCGCCCAGCACCGCAAGGCCGACGAAAGGCATGGCATACAGAACGGTCCGCGGTGGCGCCACGGGAGCCCGCTTGGAGAACCGTGCGATGATGAGGGACGCAAATCCAAGCAACATGCAGGACGCGACCAGCAGCGAGGCGTGGAAGATCCATGTGGGCCACCAAATCGCGTCTCCAAACGAGACGCGGTACGGGAGAAGCAAGGCGAGGGACACCAAGATTCCGTAGAATCCGGCCACGTTCGCGGGATGGTTGAGCCACATTGGGAGGCCGGCGAAGCGACGGGACAGCGAGGTTCCCAGCAGCAAATCGGCCTCTTTGGGCCCGAGGTGCTCCAGCCCAGCCCGCCAATCCGCACCGGTCATGAACGATTGCTTTGCTGATGACGTTATGAACATGAAGGGAAGGAAACAGCCGCCCGTAGGCTTCTGATTACTCCGTGCCTCGCGCCGTTTCCAGCCAGCGTGACAGGGCCGATCCCTCCTCAAGAGCGTCCTCTTCCTTGGGCCATGTTCGCTCGAGAAGTTCGGTGTCGTCTGCTGCACGACGGCGTTGTTCTTCCGCTTCTTCGTCGTGTCCGTTGACGGCGTCTCGGAGCGCCAATGCGGTGTTGCCGATGGCCACCCAGCGTTGCAAGCGTGCATCAGAGGTGTGCCGCCACCGCACCACGGTGTCCCAAGGCTCCTGATCTTCCACCACAAGCGGATCTCCCAACAGCGGATCTTTGTGGAGCTTCAACCGGACGTCGCCCAGCACCGTCCAATGCATCTCAGACGACCGGATGGCGACCTCCGCCTTCCCCATGGCCTCGTCAAGGACCCAAGGATGATTGGCGTTGACGGCGAAAGGGATGTCCCTCGCCTGCTGAGCACGCCACCATGAGAGGGCGGCCACCAGCAGGGCCACCAGTCCAGGCAGCAGCAGACCCGCGACGGTCAAACTCAGGAAAACGCAGAGCAGGCCCAGCCCTCCTGCGACGTACGCGGTGACGGTGGCGCTGCGGGCCAGTTCATCACCGACATCGTTGCTTCCGAGGAGGAGAAAGCCTCTCGGAGCCTCAGTCATGGTGCGCACCTCCAGTCCACGGAAGGCGCAGCCCGTCTTGGCTCATGCTGCATTCCTCTGCATCCATTGCAAAGGGGCGGATGAGCGTCAAAAGATCCAGCACGTCAACGCCCCATGCGCCGTGGTATCCGTCCAGTTTTGGTTGGAGTTTGGCCCATTGGTTGCGGACCCCACGGGTGGTGCCACGCCGGTGGTTGTAGAGCAGTGCTGCGCATTGAATCAGGCCTTGCATCAACAGGATTTCCTTTGGCTCGGCATGGCGGGCTTTCATCGCCACCCACGCCTCCTCCCATGCCTCATGCGCTTCCCACCAGCGCCCGGCATCGAATTCCTCCCTTCCATGCAGGAAGTGGGTGGGCTCATCCCCGCACAACGGAGCAGGCTCCTCGCGCATGGCGTGGCCTTGGCGTGACGGGGAATAAACTCCCGTGCACACCCTTGCCACCGACGTGACCTTCAAACGCCGTCATGGCCGCTGAACGAAGGAGCAAGATGCTGGATTGGCCACGCGGGGAAGTGCTCGAGGTTCGGCGCGGAGGCGCCGAAGTGCTCGAAGTGATGCTCGCAGACGCCGCGACCCTTGGTCTGAGCGGGGGCTTCGTGGCCCGCGCAGCGGACGGTCGTTCGGGTGTGCTGGCCTTGGCAGCAGGCGCTCCAATCGGTGCTCTCCTCGTGGACGAGGACGGGGCCTTGGTCGGTGAAGCAGCCTTGGCTTCGTTCCGAGAAATCCTTGATTCGGGTGCAACCGAAGTGGAAGTCCACCATCTCCCCGGTTCCATGGTCCAAGAGGCCTTGGCCATGCACGAAGGGAGCCGTTTTGCCCACGGCGTGGAGCATGAAGACGTTCGCTGGTGGGAGGGACGCATCCCTGCTCCACGGCGCGCACGCGCTCCGAGGTTGCCGACCATGGCACCCACCGTTCGTGCCCCTGAAGAGGTCCGCGAATCCATGGACCGTACACGTGCCCGCCTCCGTGTTGACACGGTTGACCTGCCACCCAGTTGCGTCCGTGTGGTGCATGCCGCTGCTCCCGACGCGGTCAAGGGCATGGCGCAAGCATGGGCGGAAGCAGGCGGCTGCAGCCTAGTCCTCGCTCGGCGTGCAGAAGACGTGCCTGAGGGCGCGGTCCACTTCTGGATTCACGAAGGCGCCCTGAACCTCCCGGCCGAGGCCCTCGGTGACCGCCCGTTGCTGATCGTCAGCGTCGACGTGCATCTGCTCTCCGTGGTGATGGGTCCCGACATTGCCACTTCGTCCTTCGGCGACGTCTTGGACCATGGCCGCGAGCGGGGCGCGGTCCACTTGGTTCACCTTGCTGAAGGTGTGTTGACCACACCAGAATTCACCCGTTTCAGCCATTATGGGTCGCGGTTGGAGGCCGAAGACGTCGCTGCCCTTGCAAGCGATGAGCGCAGCCTTCGTGCGCTGTCCGGCTTCGATGCTGATGCGGTCGCCACCGCGCGCGAGCGCTTTGCCCCCGGCCTGGTCGCCGAGCCCGAAGTTGCACCGGTCATCGTCGAAGCACCCGCGGTTGCGGTGATTGAGCCTGAGCCCCTTCCCGTCCCTGAACCGGTGGTTGAAGTGGAGGAGGTCCGCGAAGAACCGCTTCCTGCGGCCTCACGCGGGCCACGGCCTGCACAGCGCGTCCGTGCCCGCCGACCCGCCCCACGCCGAACCGTGCGCAAGCGTGCCTTCCAGCCCCCGAAAGGCGACGTCCGCGAAGCGGCTTGGCCCGAACGCGAGGCGCGTCACGCCTCGGACATCACGTCCGATTTGGTCCGCAACGCTCCAGTTTCTGATGCGGCTCTGCCAGCAGCGTCGGTCAAGCCCCGCTTAGGGGTGAAGGAGGTGCGTGAACTTCCCAGCATGCCTCCGAAGGTGCATCGTCCGCCCTTGGCTCGCCCAGAAGCATGGCCCGAAGCCGCATCCCCGGCGGCCTTGGAACGGCGAAAGATGTGGACCTCGTTGCGTTTGGCACGGCGGTATGCTCCTTCCTCAGATCAGGTCAACGTGCCTGATGCGAAGGGCTTGCGAGAGGCCGCTGCACGATCCCAGCACGCCTTCGACGTGGACGGTGCGCACGCTCGTCTGTTTACCCCGAAGGACGACGTTCCCACAGCAAATGCTCCGAAGAATGCCCCCACACGACGCAAGCGTTCGGGCCGTAAAACACGACGCTTAGGCGGTGATTCCGATGCGTGATTCCCCCCTCAGAGCGGCCGCTCGTCGAGCACGGCGGAGCTTGGGTCAAGAGGAGGCCATGGCCCAAGGCCAAGCACCCAAGAGCGGGGTCATGGCCAACTTGGCTCAGCCGGACGACCGCCCTGTGTTGTCGCGGCCTCGTCCGGTAGAGGATTGGTCCCCACCCACATCAAAACCACGACCTTCCGTGCCTGCGGCTCAGGGTTTGGAAGGCGAACTTGCTCGGCGTTTGTCAGGTCGTGTCGAAGGGCACGTGTCCAACTTTCACGAGGACTCCAGCCAGGTGGAACGCGACGCCTCGCCTCGCCTTGGAGAAACCAAACGTGGCACGCCACTGTGGCAGAGCGTGCTTGGGACGGTACCCAGCCATGACAAGGGCCAAGCGACGTTTCCCGAAGCGTGGGCGTGGGGCCTTCGTTGGTCCGAGAAGCAAACCTTCCGTCAATGGGTGGTCATGGAGAGCAACCGCGAAGCCAGCACATGGGCCGACCATGCCGTCGCTCATCCCGGTGAGATCAACCCGCTGGTGATTCAAGGCGCTCCCGGCTCCGGCCGCAGCCACCTGCTGCACGCCATCGGCCAGGCCCTCCTCCGCCGGCAGCAAGGCGGCGTCGTGCTGCTGCGGCATCCGGCGTCCATGGCGCTGCACGAATTTGAGACGCAATTGACCGACCTTGCCGCTCGTCTCTCCTCTGCAAGCGGCGTGCTGGTGGACGATCTTGATCATGCGATGGAAGACGCCGAGCGTTGCCGCCGTCTTCATCACGTCATCGACTTGGCCATGAACCTCGGCGTCCAAGTGGTGGTCGTTTGCCAACAACCGCCTGCATCGTGGGCTCCCAGTCCACTCGCCCGAGTGCTGCAGGAAGGCGTGCTGGCCACGATGGCCACACCCGGCCCGATCGACCGCATGGCAGCGCTGCGTTCCATGGTCGTTCAGGACGGTTTGGTGGTGGAGAACGACGTGCTCCAAACGCTGGCCGCGTCGCACCCGACCTGGAGGTCGCTGGACAATGGGCTCCGGGCCCATCTCCATGCCCCTGACAAGGCGGCGTTGCATCACGTTCCCCCTGTGACCGACCATGTGGAAACCGCCACCTCGGTCATCGAACGTGCGCTGGACGCTGTGGCGGTTCCAGAGGCGATCGGAGGCGTGGAACTGACCGTCCCTGTGCCCGAACTTTCCGATGCATGGGAGCCAGACGTGCCCGATGCAGAAGCGCTTCTCGAGAGCGCTCCCCGTTCGAGCGAGCCTGCCAAGGCCGTGCTTGAGGTCACGCGTGACCCGCGTGTGGATCAATTGTTGAGGCCCAATGAGCGGGATCAATACCTCGTGCGGGACGTTGAGCAATTGGACGCGCCTGATGCGTTCCGCGCGGCCGACGTCATGGCCGACATCGACCTTGGAGCAGAATCCGCCATTCTTCGCCGCCGTCATCATGCGGAAGACCAGAGCCTTCGTCTTGAGGCGCTGAACGCAAGAATGGAAGCCTTGGCCGATCAAGCCCGAGAGGCGGACGTCGAAGCCCTTCTGGCCATCACCGACGAACTCCAATCGATCGATCAGGAACTCGAAACGTTGGCTCAGGGCGTGCAAGGTCCAGCTCGTCTGGCCCGCCTGCGCCCGGTGCTTGTTGCGGGGGAGGAGGAGTGAGCCGCCCACCATGGTGGGACGGTGGCGTCAATTTCGCCTGCCAGCCCGAGTGTGGGGCGTGCTGTGATCAGCCCGGTGGCGTCGTCTTCCTCTCGCGTGCGGACATCCAACGCCTCTCTGCTCGCGCCGGCCTCGACGAGGAGGCGTGGATTCGACGGGATTGCACAACGTCCCTCAACGGAAGGCTGGTTCTTCGAAGCCGAGCCTCGGATGGAATCTGCATTTACCTCAAAGGGGACAAACGCTGTTCCGTGTACGAAGATCGACCGCAGCAATGCGCGGCCTTCCCGTGGTGGTCAGAGAACCTGCGTTCAATGCGTGCGTGGCGCAAGGTTCGACGCACCTGTCCGGGCATCGATGCGCCCGATGCCCTTCACGTGGAAGGGGACGTCATCCGCCTTCATGTGGCCCAGGATCTTGAGGCAGGTCGTGGCGTTCGGCTTCCTTTGCCCCCTGCCGAGCCCTGACCGGTCCAGAGCCGGATTTATACGGAGGGCCGATGACGCAGCCCCGGTGCGGTGATGAGCAACGACGAGCCTCTTCTCTCCGTCACCTCCGCTCACCTCAACACCGGGCTTCGCGGCATTCCCGTCGGCACGTGCCGAACCTCGTTTGTGACGCCCACCGAAGGCGTGCACTACTGCGGCTATCCCATCGCTGAATTGGCCGCCTTGGACGTCGAGGACGTCATCTATCTCCTGTTCAACAAAGAACTTCCCACCCCGGAACAGTCCGCCGCGTTTCGCGCGGACCTGACCGCCCGCGGTGCCTTGCCTGAAGGTCTGGATGCCGTGTACGCTGCCTTGCCCCGTGAGGGCCACCCAATGGATTGGCTGAGCATTGGCCTCCACACCATCGGCATGGCTGACACCACCGGGAATTGGATGGACGACGCCCTCAACCTCGTCGCGCGCATGCCTCGCGTGATGGGCCTGCTGTTCCGGTACCGCGAAGGTCGTACGGACGGCATTCCTGCAGACGACACCAGCCTTGGCTTGGTGGACCGCTTCATCGCCACCCTCGATCCTGAAGGCGTCGACCGTTCGGTCATGCGAGAAGTGCTCAACGCGTACCTCGTGCTTCACTTGGACCACGGCGGTGGCAACCTGTCCACCTTCACCGGGAAGGCGACGGCAAGCGGAAAGGCCACGCTCTATGCCTCGATGGCCAGCGCCATGAACAGCCTCTCCGGTCCCCTGCACGGACGAGCCAACCAATCGTGCTTGGAATTCGTGCTTGGCATCGGCACCTCGGACCCCGAGGAAGTGGAAGCCTTCATTCGCGGCGAACTCGAAGCCAAGCGACCCGTCTTCGGTTTCGGTCACGCCGTGCTTCGTGCGGAAGACCCGCGCGCCACCTACCAATTCGCGTTGGGTGAGCGCCTCTGCCCCGACGACGAGAACTTCGCCATCATTCGCACCCTCAGGGAAGTCGCGCCTCGCGTGCTGGCCGAGAACCCGAAGATCTCCAACCCCAACGCCAACGTGGACATCGCAAGTGGCACCTTGCTTCACCACGTCGGTTTGCGAAAGCCAGAGTACTACACGACCTTCTTCGGATGGGCCCGTGTGGCTGGCATCGGCGCTCAAATCGTGGACGAACGCACCGTGATGCGCGACGGAAAGGGCGTGCCGATTTACCGACCGAAGTACATCGCAGAGGAACAATCGCTCCGTCACGTCTGAGGCGTGACACGGTGCAACACCGGCCTCGGGGTCTTCCCTGCGCCACGGTGGCCGACCATCCTGACCGCTTCCCAAGGCATGGTGCTTCCACCCTCGCCAACGTCAGCCATCAACTCGTCCAGGGAACGGGTCCATCCCCATCGTGTCCTCCAAGCGTCGAGGTGGCGGCGGTGGTCTTCGTGGCTCAATTCGCTCCACGGAGCCACGTCCTTGTCGAGTTGTTTGAGCAACCGCTCCGCTTCGTCGTCCGAAGCCACCTGCGGCATTCCACCCTCCAAAGGAGCCGTTGCCATGCGTTTCCACCGCAGGCGTCCGTCCACGTGACGTGGGTGCGGGTCCGTCACGCTGTCCGACACCAAACTGAGGCCCGCATCGATCAACGCTGCTTCCATCCTGTACGGTGCTGGCCACACGTAGACGGGGAACCCGCCCATGATTGACCTGAGGCGTTCACGCGCACGTCCTTTCAGACCGACTTTGCGGCCGAGCGGTAGCAGATGTTGGACGCCGTGGAGATAGTCCAGGGCGCAGGGCATCATGGGCGAGCCAGCCTGCCGTTGCTTGCGCACCAAGCGGGCGAAGGAATTGCGGATGAAGGAAGGGGCCGCCACCGTGCGTTGGATCGCTCCGCTGCCGTACGGTGGCAGGTTTGGCGTCAGGCGGGACCACGGACGCGCCCAGCCCGAGCGTTTCACGACCTGAGGCATGCGTGGATGGAAGGCATAGAGGACGGTGTTCTGGGTAGGAATCTCGGCTTCTTCGAGGGCCTCGGACACCTTGCGGGTCAATTCCGCCATGTGGGGGATGTCCCTGCGGTCGTCGTTCCACCAGCCACGGCCGACGAAGCGGGGATGTGGTCGTTTGATTTCGATGACGCCAATTTTGGCCTGTTCCCTCCATGCGGTCGAAATGACGGTGTCGGCCAGCAAGTCGTCGAGGGTTTCCGCTCCGAATTCCCTGAGTGCGTCAAGCGTCCAATCCTCGACGTAAGGCGGTCGTCCGGATTTCTCGTGCTTTGGAATCATTGGCGTTCGGTCGTGGTGGAGCACCACGTGCCCGTCTTTGGTCAGCCGAAGGTCGAACTCGATCCCGTCGGCGTTGACCATGCCCTCACGAAGGGCAGCCAGGGAGTTCTCTGGGAGCACCCCGCCCATGGAGGCCGCTGGTGACTCACCTTCATGAAGGCGAGCAACAGGTGCACGAAGACGGCCCTGCTCCAAGCCATATCGTGGGAATGCTCAAGGCTGAACCTCAGGAGGCGGGGTCATGAGTCCATGGACCATCATGATGGGTCTGGTCCTCCTTCTCACCCCCGTCATCTGTTGGGTTTTCACCTTGCACGCGCCAGAAACGCGGACCAAGCTCAGCCGAATTGGTCAGGTGATTCACGACCAACGCTACTACCTGCACGCCGTGGGATACTTGGTCATCATCAAGTGGAAAGGCATCACGGACGACCTCAACGAACCCATCAAGGTGGTGACCGGTCATTGGACGGGTTTTGTGCACGGCATCGAAGGAAACACGGTCCTGTGGATCCAAGACGCCTTCGCCTCCCCGACCTTGACCGCGGTGTTGAATTTCCATTACCTCTTCATCTACCTCTTCCTGATTTACGTGACGACCGTTTTCTACGGCTACGTCGGCGAGCGTGACCTCACGGACAAAGTCACGATGAATTACCTGCTGATTTACGCCTTGGCCGTTCCGTATTACCTGTTCTTCAACGTCGAAGTGACCTCCTCTTGGATTCCCGGGATGGAACCCTTGCTGTACCACGATGGATTGTATTCCACGTTCTACATCAACAACGACCCGCTTGACAACGCCGTTCCTTCGCTGCACATCGCCATCCCCTTCGGCATCATTCTGCTGAACATCCTCCACGTCCGTGACCAAGGCATTCGGATGAAGGATTGGGTCCACCGAGGCTACCACCGTTTCGTGGTCTACAACACCCTCATCTTTGGATTCACCATCCTCTACCTCGGCATCCACTGGATCATCGACATCCCGCTCGGGATGCTGATCGGCGGCATGGGTGCGCTGTTCATCCATTACCTTCAGCCGCGCTTGCGCAACGACCACGGCGGTTGGTTCCAAGGCGTGGACCGTCAGAAGGTCCTCCGCCACGTCATGGTCGAAGGGACGGTCGCTTTGCTGATGGCAGCCGCCTTCGCGGGCGTCATCATGCACCAAGCGGACACCGTCGAAGACCGCGTGTCCTACCGGCTCGGACCGGGCGATTCGACGCACGAAATCATTCAACGCTTCGGGTACGGCGAAGAGGTCATCGTGACCGTCACCAACCTCGACGACGACACCCCGGTGCACATGGCCCTGCGCATTGCGGAATCTTCCGAACCCGCGATGGAACGCGGTTACCTGAATTGGGACACCTTGGCCGAGGCCGGCTCAGGCGAGGTCATCACGCTGGCTCCAGGCGCCACCATTGACGTGACCGTCGACCAACCGAAGGTCTGGTGGATCCTCGTGTTCCACGTCGATGAAAACGCCACCAGTGAGGCCGTCGAACTTCGCGTGATCAACGACTACGGCGAGGTTCCGATGTGGAAAGCCATCCTGCTTTCGTTGCCGTCCTTGTGGATGACCGGCTTCGTGCTTCACCGGATTGGACGCGCTCGCTTTTCGGGGAAGCACTGGTTGGAATCCATTCCATCGCATCGCTGGGAAGAAGCGTGACACGGCCGCGCGCTTCTTGATGGAGGGCCGCACCCTCGGTCCATGTCGGGCGCCTCGGACCTCGTCCAGGTGCTCGACGAGTGGGGGAAAAGCCCAGTCGGGCAAACCCTCGGCCAAGCACGGGACCACGTTCGTGGGCGACTTCCCGTGCTGCTGGCGCTCGGAGCGCTCGGTTTCGTGGGCGCCTTTCCGTTCACTTCCGATGCCGTGCAATGGTTGATCGCGGACGAGCGCCTTCCCGTCGGCGTTCGCATCATCGTCACCACGCCGGTGGAATTTCTCGTGCTCCAAGTTCGTCTGGCGGCGGACGTCGCCATCGGTGTTGTGCTGCTTGTCTTGACCTTCGACCTCTTTCGAGCCGCCGCCCGGGGAAGCACGCCTACGATGAAGGACGCCGTCGCTGCAGCACGAGGGAAGGTCAACCTCGGCGCCCTGCTTCTCTTGGTCCTCAGCGCCGTGGGGCTGGCCCTGGCCGGTTTGCTCTACGCGTCGACGGGGCTGGTGCCCCTGCTGCTCGAGTACCTCACCCGCGATGCACAATCCGTCGGGTTGAGCACCGATTGGCGGTTGATCGCATACGTCGGTTTTCTTGTCCGACTGCACCTTGCCTCGGCCGTAGGCTTCCAAGCACCGTTGGTGACGTTGGCCGTGCTGCGTGGCGGCTTGGTGGAACGGGCCACCCTCGTGGCGCACCGTCGGCACGTCTGGTTTGGGTGCGTGGTGATGGGGGCTTTCGTGTCCCCACCCGACCCCGTGTCGTTGTTCTTGGTGGCTTTGCCGGTCGTCCTGTTGTTCGAAGTAGGGCTCATCGTGGACCGGTTGCTTGGGCGCCCTTCCGCAATTGTCTGACGGCTTCAGGAAGATCAGCAAGAGGAACGGGTCGGTGGCCCGGCCTTGGATGATGCTCAGGTCCGTGGTGGTCGGAACCGGCCGTAACGGCCAGGCCACGCTCCACCGCCGCCCTCCACACTTCGTCGCGGTAGGCGTCGGTGTGGCCGCCGTGGAAGGCCTCCACGGCCGCGATACCGAGGCGATTGAGCAGGTCGAGGACCTCTCCTGTCTCCACGCCGTAGTACACCGGGTGAGCCAGTGAACAGAAGCCTCCGGCGGCGTGAACCCGCCTGCTGGCTTCCTCGATGGTGGGAAGCGGCCGTTCCACGTTGGCTGGCGCTCCGTCGCCGATCCAATCGTCGAAAGCCTGCTGGAAGGTTGCAACGACGCCCATGTCGAGGAGTTCCGCGGCAAGGTGAGGCCGTCCCACTGCGCCATCGGCTCGCGCCAGAACCTTGGCTTCGTCCACGTGGATGCCGAAGGTCGCAAGCCGCTCAATCATCGCGGCCATTCGAGGGCCTCTGGCGTGCGTCAGGCCAGTGATCCATGCCCGCAACTCGTCCATCGCTGGTGCATCACGACCGCTTGGGAAGTACGCCAACAGGTGCCAGGATCCTTCCCGTGCAGCATCACCTGCAGGGCGCAGGGCGGGCACGCACGTCAATTCGACCCCTGGGAGGAAGGTCATGCCATGGCGTGCTGCTTCGACGGCCGCCTCCTCCCAACCGGCGGTCGTGTCGTGGTCGGTCAAGCTCCAGACGCGCACGCCCTGTTGGGCCATGCTGGCCGCCAGGGCCTTCACCTCAAGCGTCCCATCGCTGTGGGTCGAATGCGAATGCATGTCGACGTCTGAACACCACATGCGATCGCCTCAGAACAGGTCATCCAAGCTGTCCAGCAAGTCGCCCATGCCGTCGTCGTCCACGTCCTTTTGGGCGTCAACAAGCGGCTCGTCAAACAACCCGTCGAGGCCGTCGAGCAGGTCCATCACGTCCGACGAAGAGGAGGGCTCCGCCGGAGCATCGGCGGACACGTCCGGAATCACAGGGAGTGGGACGGAGGGAGACGGAGTGGCCAGCGCCGCTTCAGGTTCGGCCGGACGAACCACGGGTGAAGGCAGGTCCAACTCCGGCGTGGATGGGGTCGGCAAGGGAACAGGAGCCTCGGCCTCGGGCAGGTCCACGTTCACCGTGGGTTGAGGCTCCAAGGGCTTCGCTTCACGGACAATGGCCCGCTGAGGCATCTTTGCAGCGGCCACCACGCGGGCGGCTTCTTGGCCGGTTTCATCGGCATCGAGGTGCGCGATGGCCGCCGTCACGTCCCCTTCGGCCTCGGCCTCTGCTCCAAGGATGCTCTGAACGATGGCTTGTGTGGTCGCCGACGCGCCTCCAATTTGTGGAGCGGAGCGCACCGTGATGCCACCTGCTTCGAAGTCTTCCAACTGGTCGGAGATGCTTCGCTGTTCAATCGTCGGGACGGGGCGAGGTTTGGAGGCCTGGCGTTGGACGATGAACAAGGCGACGATGACGATTCCCACCACGGTTTCCTGGTGGTGCCAACCGGTGGGCGCCCACCACGTGCCGTCAAAGCGGTCGAGGCGGGCAAGCACGTATGCTTGGACGCGGAATTTCAGCCCGGGATGCCCGGGCCAACGCCCGGCAAAGGCGTTGATGATCATCAGGGCCCCGAGCAGCAGCGCCGCGATGCCCGAAGCGCGGGCAAGACCGGGACGTCGTGCTTCCATCGAACCTGCCTCGGTCCTCTTGGGTCAAGAACCCGTTGGCGGCTCATTGGAGGCCTTCAGCGGCGCGAACGGTGTTGGCCATCAGGGTCGCGATGGTCATTGGTCCCACGCCTCCGGGGACGGGAGAAAGCCACCCTGCCACCGAGGTCACGTCCGGATGCACGTCCCCGGCCAAGCGCCATCCACGCTCTCTGGTAGCGTCGTCAACGCGGTTGATGCCCACGTCCACCACGGTGGCTCCGGGCTTCACCCAGTCGGCCTGAACCATGTCAGGGCGCCCCACGGCGGCGACGATGACGTCGGCTTCGCGGCACCGTTCCGCGACGTCTTCGCTGCGCGAGTGGATCACGGTCACGGTGGCGTCCGCGCCACGCGCGGCGAGGAGAAGCGCCATCGGCATGCCGACGATCCTGCTTCGTCCCAAGACGACGGCCCGCTTTCCTTCGAGCGGCACCTCCGCCCATCGAAGCATCTCCATCCCCCCTGATGGCGTGCACGGCAGCAGCCCGTCGGTCCGGCCCTGCACGAGCCGGCCAAGGTTGACCGGATGGAAGCCGTCGACGTCCTTGGCCGGATCGATGCGATCGGTGATGGCGCCTTC
>QQSJ01000111.1 GCA_003602635.1 Candidatus Poseidoniales archaeon | reverse complement strand
TGCTGGACCGTGTGCTCAGGTTCCTGGGAATACACGGGCGACGGTCATGCCCTTGCTCTGTGGGCGGGTGCTGAACTGCGCGACATGGAGTTCGTTCAATTCCACCCGACCGGCATGGTCTGGCCGCCCAGCGTGCGTGGCATCCTCGTGACCGAGGGCGTGCGTGGTGAAGGCGGTCGGCTGTACAACAGCGAAATGGAGCGCTTCATGTTTGACTACGTCCCTGAGATGTTCCGCGGCGACCACGCCGAGACCCACGCGGAATCCGACAAGTGGGTGGAGGAAGTCGTCAGCGGCAAGATCGCCACCGTGCGTCGCCCTCCAGAGTTGCTGACCCGCGACGTGGTCGCGAAGGCCATCAACGAGGAAGTCAAAGCAGGTCGTGGTTCACCGCACGGTGGAGCCTTCCTCGACATTTCACACCGTGGAAAGGAAGCCATTCAGAAGAAACTCCCCTCGATGTACCACCAGTTCATGGAACTCGCCGGTGTGGACATCAGCGAGGAGATGATGGAAGTCGGACCCACGGCGCACTACGTCATGGGTGGCGTCCGTGTCGACCCTCTCACGCAAGAGTCCAGCGTCCCCGGCCTCTACGCCTGCGGCGAAGTCGCCTCGGGCCTGCACGGCGCGAACCGCCTCGGCGGCAACTCCCTGTCTGACCTGATCGTGTTCGGGAAGCGGGCCGGCGAACACGCTGCCCAGCGTGCCCGGAACCTTGCTCCACCTCGCATTGACGAAGACCAAGTCAAGGCGGCCATCGCCACGATGCTCGAACCGCTCGAGCGCGGCGAGGGCGAGAACCCTGGCCTGATTTACGACGAGATGCGGGACATGATGCAAGCCAAGGTTGGCATCATCCGCACCAAGGAAGAGTTGGAAGAATCCCTCGAGGACCTCAAGGCCTTCCGGGCCCGTGCGGACGCCTGTTTCCCCGGCACCGACCGCCGATACAACTCCGGCTGGCATCAAGCCCTCGACCTGATCAACATGGCCGATATTTCGACGGTGGCCGCCCTTGCGGCGTTGACCCGAGAAGAAAGCCGCGGCGGTCACACCCGTGACGATTTCCCCGTGCCCGACGAGGACCACTGGGGTCAACACCTCAACATCGTCTGGATGGAAGACGGCGAAATCAAGATCCGACAGGAGCGCATTGAACCCATCCGTGAGGACCTCCAAGTGGCGCTTGACGGAGTGAAAGCGATGATCAAAGAACGCGCCGAAGAGCAAGGAGGTGGCAAGTGAATGTCCCTGAAAGGTCGAAAGCAAGCCTTCCGCGTCACCCGCGGAGTCGGCGGCGACGCCGACATGCAAGACTACGAAATTGAGCTCGACGAGGGCATGGTGGTCCTCGATTGCGTCCACCGCATTCAGTACGAGCAGGAACCGGAGTTGGCCGTGCGGTGGAACTGCAAGGCCGGCAAGTGTGGTTCGTGCTCTGCCGAGATCAACGGCCGCCCCCGCCTCATGTGCATGACGCGGATGTCGGACGTCGTGAAGGAGACCCCGAAGGGGCAGCCCATCGAAATCCGACCGATGAAGACCTTCCCGCACATCAAGGACCTCGTCACCGACGTGTCTTGGAACTACGAGGTGGCTCAGCGCATCGCGCCGATCAATGGTCCAGAAGAAGCGAACTGGAAGTTCAACCAAACCGAGGCTCACCGTGTGCAGCACTTCCGCGAGTGCATCGAGTGCTTCCTCTGCGTGAACACGTGCCACGTCCTGCGGGACCACCAAGAGTTCGACGCCTTTGCAGGTCCTCGCAACTTGGTCCGCCTCGCGCAGTACGAAATGCACCCGCTCGACCTGGAAGACCGCATCCCCGAAATCCGCAAGGAATTCGGCGTCGAGTACTGCAACATCACCCGCTGCTGCACCGAGGTCTGCCCAGCAGGCATCCAGATCACCGACGACGCCATCATCCAACTCAAGGAACGCGTCGTTGACCGCTACTACGACCCCCTGCAACGCATCTGGCGGGCCATCAGCGGCAAGAAGGTCCGGATGTAAGCACGCCCGGCACCCCGACACGCCTAAACCGCTGACGGAAGGTCAACGACCATGCGGCGAGGATGGGTTGTCCTCGCGGTGTTGACCCTGTTTCTGGTGCCCTTGTGCCCTCCCTCGGTCGTGACCGGTGGGCACGAGGAGGAACCGTCTGCTTCGTCAAGCCTCACGTCCCTCTTTTCGGGCTTCCAAGCAAGCACATCGTCCGACGTGTGGAATCAGACGCCGTGGGTGGACGTGGCCGTTCCCGGTGAGTTTGACCTGCTCACCGTGTTGGACTACAGCGACGTGGGCGTCCTCATCAACAACAATTCAGAGGCCAGCCGGACGATCGGCTGGGCCTTTGTTTCGGCCAGGAACATCAGCGAAGACCGGGTGTTCATCTTCAACGGAAGCGACGTGCCCACGTCCGAGACCATCAACCGTCAGGCCTTCCAAACGCATTTCGAGGATCCCTTCCGAACGATGCTGCTGGAGCGCAACACCTCGTCCTCGCTGAATTACTTGGTCACCACCAAGGGCATCCCTCTTCGGGTCTCAGGAGGCAACCACAAGGCCAGTTTCGACCAGGAGTTGTCCCTCGTTGGTGGGGCGTACAACGGCAGCATCGGTCAGGACTGGTGGGACACGCACAGCTACGGGCCGTTGTCCGGTGGGCCGATGGAGCGCTTCAACCGAGACGATCAGGGGTTCTTCCTGGTCACCCGACTGACCGGATACACCGTTGAAACCGCCCTCGGCCTCATCGAGAAGGCCAACGGCAGCCTCGGTGAGCGTGGCACGCACGTGTTGGATCTGGCCACCAACCGCAACGGTTCGGGCTACAAGTTCTGGAACGACGACCTCTACGTGGCCAACGCCACGCTCAACCAAACGCATGGCATCGACGTGCTCTTTGACGAGACGTCGACCTTCCTGACCAACCTCTCCAACGTGATGGGGTATGCCTCGTGGGGCAGCAACGACGGAGCTTGGGCTGAGAATTTCCTGCCCAACCAAGGGTTCGAGACGGCGGATGCCACCACCTCCAGCGGCCGAGCGCTCTGGGAGGTCAGCGCAACCGCACCAGGGGCCGGGGAATCCTTTGGTTGGTCTTGGAGCGACGTGAAGCGAGGAGGTTCAGGCGGGATGGCGCTTGAGGTCGTGGCCAACTGCAGCCAGTTCCCGGGCAACGGCACAGCCGGCCTGCACGGCGAATTCTTCGACAACGAAGGGGGCGTCAACATCCCGTCGGGAGCGATGCCCACGCTCATCGACCGGGCACCCGACCATGCGCGAGTTGAATCGGACCTCGATTACGGCTCATCAGGCCAGCCTTATCCCGGCCTTGACGACCGTTTCAAGCACAACTGGGGCGCTCGATTTTCCGGCCTGATCGACGTCCCATGGACGGACAATTGGACCTTCCACCTGACCAGCGACGACGGCACAGAGCTGTGGATCGACGGAGACAGCATCGTCACCAACCACGGCATGCACGGGATGGTTGAACGAACCGGCTGGGTCGACTTGGAGGCCGGCCTCTACGACCTGCGCATTGAATTCTACCAGGGCGGAGGTCCACATGGTCTGAAGTTGGCGTGGTCCACCGCCAACATGAGCAAAACGCCCGTGCCGCCAAGCGCCTTCTTGGTGTCCGGGGATTGGATGCCATCGGCCAGCACGTTGGAACATCACTGGTCCTTCGAAGACGGGACCGGTTCCTCCGTGCTGGACGCTGTCGGCGACGCGAACCTGACCGCTTATGGGATGGACAACGGCAATTGGCGCTCGTGCGTGGACGGCGGTTGCTTGTGGTTTGACGGCACCGACGATTACCTCGACGTGGACGTTGAGGATTGGACGGGAGATTTCACCGTCAGCCAATGGGTCTGGGCGAACTCAACCGGTCTGCCGGATTACGCGAGCACCTTCGCCGTGTCCAACAACGCCGGAGCGAACGCCTCTTTCCAGCACGCCGTGTTCAGCGGCGAATGGCGCTTTCACAACAACCAGACTCACGCGTTTGGACCGATCGATGCTCAGCGCTGGACGCATCTGGTCACCGTTTTCGACGGCGGGGAAGTGCGGCTCTATGCGGACGGTGTGTTGGTCGACACCCATCAACAACCCAGCGGGGCCGTCAACGACATCGAACGGTACCGCCTGGGCGTCAACCGCGCCGGAAGCACGCATTTCGAAGGCATGATCGACGAGGTTGCGGTGTGGTCCTCGGCCCTCGAGGATTGGGAAATCACCGCATTGAACCGGGCCGTCCTTGGGACATGCCAACCCCTCTCCATGGCCGGTGCTTCGGTCGCCAGCGTTTCGCAGACCTTCGACGTGCCACAAGGCCTCGAAGAGCATGCTTGGATGGCCTTGGCTCACGGCCGCCGTTCAGGCACGGCGCACGGTTCCTACGACGTCACCGTCGAGGGACTTGATGCTCAAGGCCAGGTCCTTTCCACGAACACCTCGTCTTCCCGGACGACCACCACGTCATGGGGGACGGACGTGACCCGGTTCAGGCCGGATCCCGCGGCAACGCAGTTGAGGGTGACCGTGAACTTCGACGTCGTCCCGACGTCGGTGGACGGGGCCTTGCACCTCGACGACGTGCTGTTGCGCGCCGTCCGTCCGTCCTTCGATTGGGTCAACGGAAGCATTGCTGAAACCGCGGTGTCCACCGGTGGACGATCCTTCTCATGGGGGACCGATTACGGCCAATCGCTCGTCGCTGACCTCCTCGAAGACGGCGTCTCAAGCGTCAAGGGCTACGTGTACGAACCCTACCTCACCGCCGTTGGTTCTCCTTCCGTGCTTCTTGATGCCTACGCGACGGGATACTCCATGGCGGAAGCGCACGCGATGGCGAACCAGCAGATCGGTTGGATGGGGGTCGTCGTGGGCGATCCAAAGATGGCGCCGTACGCCAATCAATTCCATGACGTGCGTTTGGTCGATGTTCGCAACGTGGCCAACGTCACCCAAGGGCTCAACGCAACGCTGGAACTGGTGGTGGAAAACCACGGCATGAGCATGGCGGACGGACGCATTGAGGTCAGGGACGTCCAAGGTTCAACCCTGCTTTCGAGCACCGACATCACGATGCCTGCGGGGAACCTCAGCGGTTCCAGGATCATTCTACCGCTCAACGTCACGGTGGAGCGGAGCGGATGGATCGACGTGCAAATCCGTTACCTTGCCACCGACGCACATGGCGAGGTCGCTGTCGATGACAACCTCCTCCTGCACAGGTTTTGGAGCAACGCTCCTCCTGTTGTCCTCGACGCCCGGTGCATCGGTCAAGCCGCCTACAGAGGTGACAACATCATCTGTGAGGTCGAGGCGACCGACGACCTCAACGTCACCGACGTTCGCCTCGAATGGTCCGTCCGCAACGACACCACGAACGTCACATCGGCTTGGGAGGAGCTCCCGCTGGGCACGTCCGACGGACGTGTGTGGTGGAGCAGCCTCTTCCTTCCCGTCGATGCGGCGGTCATCCCGACCGGGATGCTCGACCTTCGTGCCGTCGCGATGGACGTCAGCCAAGCCACCGCCACGTTGGAGGTACCCGGGGTCTTGGAGGTGCTCAACGCCCCAAGTTCGTGGTACGGCCCACACGTGACCGACGTGGACGCTTCGCCATGGGCGGGCGTGACGCTTCCACCCGGAGTGCCGTTCAAGGGACTGCCAAGGGACGCCACCTCCACCGTCAGTGCATGTGTTTCTGACGTGGACCACGACCCGGTCGGGGAAGCGCCGTCCCTGAGCGTTCAACGCAGGGACGGGACAGCGGTTGAATCGGTGACCGTCGAAGCCCTTGGCGAAATCAACCTGAATCCGAGCCTCACCTGTTCGGCCTGGAACATGACGCTTCCAAACGGCTTGCCGCTCGATGACCTTGACCTTGTGATTCATGCCGCAGAGGAGGAGCGTGTTCGCCGCAGGTATGCCGTTGATGACCAAGCGCCCTTGGTGACCCTTTCACTCCTCGACGAGGACGGTCTGGCGCTCGACCGCGCGGTGGGCGACGGTTCCGAGCGCTTGCACATCACGTACGTCGACCTCGACGACGATGGAACCGGTGCGGTCGGTGACCTCATCGTGTCTTGGCCAGGTCAGGCGCCACGTGTCACGCCGTTGCAGATCAACGCCGGCACGCCGCTTGTCGTCCTCGAGGTCGAGGCTCCGATCAATCCCTTGGAAGACGGAGCGCTGGTGCTTGAGGTGGATCTCGCCGGTGCGCACGGTGCGACCGTTGTCGCCTCGCTTCAGCGCGATGTGGCGCTGACGCCGCCGACCATTGCCCAGGCTGTGCTGTGCGACGAACGTGGTCAAGCCGATGAACTCCGGTTCGGCATGGAAGTCTGGTTTGGCGCCAGCGTGGTCAGCAGCCGGCCGCTTCAGGAAACGGTGGTCACCATCGAACAGGAGGGCTGGCGTTCCACTGCTCCGCGATGGACGCCAGGGGAATCCGAGGCTTCTCCTTCACCGTCCTGTGCTGCCCAAGTGCCTGACGACGAACATGCCCAGTGGTTCCGGTTGCGGCCCGACCGCGCCTTCGTCAACGGCGAGGCCAGCGTCGGCTTGCGCGCCACCGACATCGATGGAGCGAGCAGCCGGTCTGTGCTGAACCTCATCCTTCGGCATGCGCCGCCCGAGATCGGTCTTGTGACGGTCAACAGCACCGGCGTTGCGGGGGACCCGGTCACCTTGACGGCCGATTTGACCGACCTTGATGGTGTGCTGGGGGTTGAATGTGCCCTGACGGTGGCTGACGAAGAAGGCGCCATCGTGCATGAGGGCACGGCCCGCGTGGTCGCCTTCTCGGAAGAAGATGCAGACTTGAGCGCCACCTGGTTGTCGCTTGGGACCGTCAACGGTACGCTGATCCAAACCCTCCGATGCGTGGACGTGGACGACGAGTTCGACGTTGTCGAGGTGCCTGTGGTGCTCGCAGCCGCCAACCGTTCCACCGAACCCGATGACGAGGGCGGTGCTTCCGAAGCCGAATCTGAGGCCATGCCGTTGTTCTACCTCGTCCTGCCCTTGTTGCTCCTCGTGACGCTCGTGACGGTCTTGCTCACGCGTTCGAAGCAGGCTTCCTTCGAAGAAGAGGGCGTCGTCGGCGTCGGTGAAGCGGACCAGGACGCGCTTTGGGATCATGCACCTTCGTCGGAGGCGACCGCCCTCAAACGTCCTGAGGGCTGGTCCGCGGAGCAGTACAGCGATTGGCTCAACGGTCCATGCCCAGAGGGATGGTCGGATGCAGCTTGGGATGCCTTTGTGGAGGAGCAAACTCCGCTGAATCAATGATGGCCGCGCAGTGCCCTGATTGGCCTCGGAAAGCAGTACTGCGTCCCTTATGCGGCGCAGTAGGCCATTCATTTGGAGAAATGGTTATAAGTCGTCTTGACAAACAGACAAATGGAGGAATACCTCATGGGAGAAAAGAAGTACTTTGTGCTGATGGAAAACGGAAAGGATACGAGCCAAGTGTTCGCGAGCAAGCAACCGCGTGGTGCGGCCCTTAAGGCCGCGACGCGCGGTCACACGAACATTCGCCTGCGCGAGCGCGGGACGAAGCGTGTCCACGTTTTCACCGGCTCGATCTCCATGGTTGCCAAGCCCGCCAACGGGCCCGCCTGGCTGCCTGACAAGATCAAGAAGGCGAACGTCAAGAAGCAGGGCATCGAGCACCTCGACTGAGGTTCTCGCCCGCGTTTCTACGCCATAACCCATTTTGGGTCGACCGCCCTCCTTGCGCTGCGGCGCGAGGAAGGGCCTCATTTCCATACCTCATATGTACTCGTGCCCTTTCGGCCGTTCATGGCCGAACTGTACATGGCACGAACTTGTCGTCACGGCGTCCTCCGCGTGGTCGGTGGCGAACCGTGGCATCACGACGGTGATGTCCTCATCACCCCTGCCAACAATCGACTCTCTGGTCGCGAAGGCATGGATGCACGCATCCACGCCGAAGCCGGCGAAGAGATGACCCAAGCCACCCGCCAAATTTGCCTCGACCAACGGAAGATCAACGCTCCACCTTGCGCAGTGACCACGAACGTGGTGACCAGTCCGTTCGCCCTCAGCGACCGCTACACGCACGTGATTCACGCGGTCGGCCCTGACTGCCGCCGACCCAACCAGGACGAACGTCGCCGCGAGTTGCTCCCTGAGACCTATGCGAACATCTTCGAGCGTGTGGAGACCCTTGGCGAGGTTCGCCGCATCGTGGCACCTCCCATCTCCATGGGTGTGTTCGCTTACCCGCACCGTGAAGGCGCCAAGCTGACCCTTGACATCATCCTCTCGAAGTTGGACGGCGTTGAGGACCCCGGATTCAACGAGTACATTCTCGTGGTCAAGGACCGTAATTTCATCATGAACATGCGGACCGTGTACCGCGAAAACGAGGATCAGTTCCCCGGCATGGACACGACCACGGCTTGAGGTGCGCTCGTGGTGGTCCTGGCTGACCTTGTTGAAGCCAGCCTCGCCGGCCGTGTTTCCTACGACCGCGCTGTGCTCATTGGGACCAACTCCCGCTCGTTGCTCGCTGCTTTGGAGCGCCTGCCCGATTCCATGCCGCGTTCCGTGTTGACGAGCCAGCGTACGGTCATGGAAGCCGTGCTTGCCTCCGGGCAACCGTGCACCTTGCTTGAACAACGCTTGACCTCGCAACGCCTCGGCCTTTTGACGCACTTGCATGACCTGGTGCTCCAAACCGTCGGAGAACACCTTGCTTCCCGCGAGGAGCGGTATTTGGTGGTCCTCGCCGATCCGATCGAAGGCGTGTTGGACGTCGACACCGGTTCGCTTGATTCTCACAATCTGGTGACCTTGGCCGAAGAGGCCGACGTGGACCTTGACGTGCTCACGGCGGCCATCGGATTGGCCCGAGCGATCGCAGATCGCGGCCGTGAAGGCCATGCCATCGGAGCCCTGTTTGGCATCGGAAGCCTTCCTTCCATGCGACGGCATTCCAAGGCCCTCGTCCTCAATCCGTTCAAGGGCCATCCCGTGGCCCGAAGGGACATTTTGCGTGAGGACACCCACGAAACCATCCTTGAGTTTGCGTGGTTGGACGGAGCGATCCTGTTCAACCGTGCCGGGGTGGCCAGCGACGCTGGACGGTACATCCAGGTGACGACAGACGTGCCGCTTCATTCCGGCGAAGGCGGGCGCCATTTGGCCGCCAAGGCCCTCTCGCTCCAAGCCGCAGCCCTGGCCATCTGCGTGTCCAGCGGCGGTCGCATCAGCGTGTATTGGCGTGGTAGGACACGGTACAGCATCCAAGTCAGCTGAGGCCTTCCATTTTGGCCACCGCTTCAGCCATGCTGAGTTCACCACGCGCCACGTCCAAGGCCAGATCAGACGGGAGGGTCAACCGGCCACTCGTCCATTCGCGGCTCCGGCGTTGCACGTCACGCACCATGCCGTCCCATCGGGGGTCGTCAGGAACCAAACCCATGGCACGGCCCCGCAAACGGTGGATGCGACGGGCAGCGCCAATGTGGTCATGACGTGCGAGTCCTTTCGAGGTCCTCCGTTCGTCCACCAGTTCGACCGCATGGCCCGTGTCAAAGAGGTCCCGGAGGATCCGGTTGCGCACGCCCGGGTCACCGTCGCCCACGCGCACCAACAACGGGCGGTCGTCGTGGGCCTCGCTCAGTTCTCGGACAACGCGTGCCACGTCGTCGGGTCGATCCAATTGTTTGGCGCCTTCCTCACGTCCGTCCACAGACCAGACCACGCCGGGACGTGGTCCTGGGTCCACCCCAATCACCACACGTCGCTTCCCCGTGGTGCTTCCAGCGTTCCGCAGTGCCTTCGCCAAATCCGCCTCAAGGTGGTCTCGACGAAGGCCACGTTCGCTGCTGTTGCACTCTTCGACCGTGCTCACCACCACATGGACGTCATGGGGCACGTCTTCGTCAGCTTCGAGATGGCACGGGCGATGCCCGAGGTTTCGAAGAAGGATCAGCACCTGATGCACCCAGGTGAAATCAGCGCTCCGAACGCCGATGCGGGCCACGCTTCGGCGACATGGCAGAGGGATTTGAAGCCCATCACGGACCTTGCAATCCTCGGACATCATCAAAAACCATTGACGACGTTCTTCGGCCATGGGCACAGGCAGCGCATACGAGCGTGAACTCCTCCATGTGTTGGCCGGTTCATCGGACGGTGTCGACGCCGTCACCCGTTCGTGCACCCCTGAAGAACGCGTGCGCATGCGTTCGATCATCGAGGCACCCTTCTTGGTCGTTCGAGCGCCAGGAAGCGGTACGGAAGGCACGGGAGATTTGCTCGTCCTTCGAGGTGATGCGGCGTTCCCCATCGAAGTCAAATGCAGCAAAGAGCGACGTTTGTACCTCTCAGGACGAACGTTGGATCAGCATGATGCGTTGGTGACGACCGGAGAACGAACGGGCTTGATGCCGCTCTACGCCTATCGATTGAAAGGGACGCGTGGCGATTCTTGGCGCATCTTCCGTGTCGAGACGTCGCACGTCAGTGGACACATGGAACGGTTGGTGGCCCACGTGCCTTTGCTGCCGCTGACTTCACGGGGACGACCTCATTTGGATTGGGACCAAGGCCTGCCCCTGAATCGGTTCGTTCACCTCTTGAGCACCTTTGCCACCAGGAAGCCTTCGCTTGGCGTGCCTTCGGCGCTTCCCGTTGCCCCTGTTGAACCCGGGACGACGATGGACGTGGTGGCTTCCTTGCTCCGAGCGCGAACGGTGTAATGCGCATCGCTGCGGGCTGTTCTGGTGAAGCCTCCACGCCCACCCGATTCGAAGTTACACAATCAACGTACCAATCGAGTTAATCCCACCAGGTCAAGGCCACGCCATGGTTGGCGAGGAGGACGGTGGTTCACCAGAGGCCCTCAACCACGAGAAGGCTTGGAAGAAAGCTGAGAAATTGATTGCCAAGAACAAAGCCGAAGCGGCCCTTTCGCTCCTCCGAGAAGTGGATGCTGGCGGTGCACACCAAACCACACTTCGGCTTGCGGGCATGGCCACGCAAAAAATCGCTCAGCACACCAAGGCCAAATCGGATTACCGCAAGGCTGCATCCCTTCTTCGCGATTCGGTCAAAGCGAATTCGAAAGACAAGAAGTCGAGGAAAGCACACGATGATTTGCTCAATGAAATGCTGGAGAAGGGGGTCAGGCTCAGATCGTTCCGAAACGTTGGCTATGTCTTTGCGGGACTGGCCGTCCTTGTTCTGGTGGTTGGAACCCTCGGTGTAACCCTTGGACCGACGACCCGTGAAGCCCCTGCTTCACCCCCCTCCTTTACGCAAGGCACGGTGTTTTTCGGGCCTGAACCTCTTCGAGGCAACCCGGCCCCACTTCTCCTTTCGGCTGAAGCCACGGTGACGTGGGACAGAAGCGACCTTTTCCTTGTGATTGCTGATGCAGAGAAAAAAGCGGAATGCGACGCCATCCCCCCGCTCGAACGAATTTTCTCGAACAGCGACACCTGCAAAGCGGGCGACCCAGAGTATGAGATGGTTGGCGAAAACGGCACGACAGGGTTGACCTGGTCGGCCTCAGACGGCGAGTACTACGTTGGAATCGGGACGATGGGAGAGAGCAATCCAGACGGTGCTGCCTTTGATCTGAACATCTCTGTTGAGCTCAGGCTATCAGCAGGCGGCTACCTGCTGACCTTGTTGATGGGCGCGTTTGGTGCCTGGTTGATCAAAGTCGATTGAGTGGGTACCAGGGTCTGTGTATGTGCATACAAGGATTCCTTGTTTTCAACCTGAATCAAAGTCCGAGAGAATTTTTGACACATCCTTCCTCAGGGGTCATCCTCGAGTGGCGCAAACGCAGCAGTGAGGTCCTTCGCGAACGCCATGCTTTCCTTCCATTGCCGCCTTCGACGTCGGTAACCCCAACTGATCATAGGCACAAACAACAAGGCCGAATAGAGGCCGAGGAGATCTGGATTGAACAACGTCACAGGGTACAACAAAACCAAGATTCCAAATTGCAGGTACATCGTTGATGCCGCCCGATCCAACCAAGCGAAGAGGCCGTCATCAGTGTCCTCATCCATTTCTCCCCATTGGAATTCTTTCCCGCAATGCGGGCAAGAATAGCGTCCTGGCCCCGCATCAGCCAGATCCACCTTGAGGTGGCAATGTGGACACTGGATGACGACCATGAGGTGAAAATCTGAGTTTGTTCTACATAAGGCGATACCCGTTGTTGGCATCCTTGGTCACAAAGGAACTGATTGCAACGGCCACCCAGAGTTCTTTTTGTTGAACGATTGAAGGGAATCAGTGGTTTCTTGAGTGCAATTCACCCGTTACGAGGGCTCGCAGTGGGTCATCGGATCCCTTCATGCCGATGCTCACACCACCGAGATCATCGGCGTGGTCGTCTTGGACGACACCACCACAGCGTCCTGGAACGACTGAGCACAGCGTCAGAGCAGGTAGGGCAGGGCGATCATCAGCACAAGCATGCCAAAGAAGCCCAGCGACGTGAGCCCTGTGGCTTTCGAGGCCATGTGAGCCGTGCGCAACCCGCTGATGCTCCACATGTTGAGGCGTCGGCCCAGGCGCGCGATGCCTTCCAACAGGCCATGCGTGACGTCCCTGAACATGTGGCCTCCGTCAAAGGGTACCATCGGAATGAGGTTGGTGAAGCCAAGCAGCAGGTTGACCCAAATGAGCCAGAAAAAGAGGTTGACAAGGATCAGCATGCCGTCGATGCCGAGGACGTTGGCCACCACGCCGTCGTCCGCCACCAAGAAGCCCTCTTCGATGGGATGGATGGCGACGCCTTGGAGTTCGAAGGGCACAAAGATCAGCCGCAAAGCGTGAATCGGCGTGGCCACAAGGCGCTGGGCGAGACCCGCCTCGACGTTGGGGGAAAGCGGACCGGCCAATCGATCGATGCCGACCGTCCCGTCGGCCACCTGTTGGACGCCAAGGAAGGCATCGCCGGATTCGATGCCGTTCGCGTCAAGCTGAGCCTCGCTCCATCCTTCGTCAGCGAAATGTTCGCGTTTGTCGCTCAACCACGCTTCGGCGGTTCGTGTTTCACCGTCAAGGTTCACGACCGTCAGGCTCACCGTGTTGCCTGCTTCAAGGGTCGCGAGTGCTTCGGTGAACGATGTGTCGTCGACGATGACCATGTCGTCGATGGCGATGATTCGGTCCCAAGGTTCGAGGCCCGCTTCTTCCGCTCCGGTGCCAACGACCACGCCTCGGATGTGCACGCCTTCCTCAGCCGCGGCGAATTGGCTGGCGAGGCCACCCAACAACAGCAAGAGGATCATGGCGGCGAAAATGTTGGTCGCTGGGCCCGCAGCAAACATGCGCAAACGCTCTCGTCGGGGCGCTTGCAGGAGTTCTTCGGATTGAGGCTCGGCAAAGGCACCGAGCGGCAATGGGCCGAGCTGCAGCAGGCCGAAGGCGCGCACCCGCATGCCGTGACCGCGCGCCAAAAGGCCGTGGCCGAATTCGTGGATGACCAAGGCCACGATGAAGGCCAAGGCGCCCCATCCCAAGGGGATCACCGGGTTCAGGCCTGGGATGGCCACAAGTTCCGAGGGGGGCGGCGGTTCAGTGGTCGTGCCCTGGGTGATGGTAAGGACAAAACTGAGCACCACGAGGAGGCCTGCGAGCAGCATGGTGCTGACGCAAACCCATGTGGCGACTTCACCGTAGGCCCGCCAAAACTTCCGGGGCTTGGCCACTTTTTCCAGTAGACCAAGCCCACGCGAGGTCCGGACCATCAAGACAAAGCCGAGGGCTCGCGATGCATTCCATCGGTCCAGGGTGCCGTTGGCTTCCCAGCGCCTTAGCATCGCCCACCATAGGAGGAAGGCGAAGAGCAACCACCGCCAACTGAAGTCGACGGCGCCCCACGTGCTGGCCACGTCTTGTCCTCCGCACGGTGTGCTATGAAGCCCTGTGCCGCCGCGGTCGTTTCCTTGAAGAGGGGTGGAGCGCACGTCTGGGCATGGCGCTTGAGCCTCGTCGGGTTGAACGATGGCTGCGCGATGCATACCCCACCCAACAAGTTCACGATCGGGTTGAGTGGCATGCTGAAGGCGCCATGGTCCAGTGCTTCGTTCGTCTCGACGACCGCGTCGTGCTCGTCCACCTGGAAGGCGAAGGCGAACGCACCGTGCTGAAGGGGCGGTTGGAAATCCCACTCGATTTGTGGAAGCCGGGGTCGACGCAAGCCACGCCATCGCCCCGGGCCGGCATCCGTTTCAGGCATCGAACCAACGAGATCACCTTCAGCAACAGGGCCGGTCGAGCACCGGAATACGGACGCAACCTGGTTGAGCGATGGCTGGCCGAAATGCGCACGGACATGACCCAACCACGCACCCAGACCCAACAACTCTCAGGCCTACGGGCCAGCCTTACGCGTGTGTCCAAGCAACTGGAAACGGCCACGTTGGAGCCGGCCAAGAAGGAACTGAACGAGATCAAGGCCTCGCTTGAGCGAAGCGAGGCTGACCTCGGGCGCGCCCTTGGTGAGTGATCATTCCTCTTCAAGCAGCGCGCTCAGCATCATGTTCGTGGCGCGTTCGCGTTTGGCTTCTTCACGCTCTGGAGCCTTTTCGAACATCCTTCGCACAAGCGGGTCGATGACCATCGGAACGGCCAGCACGGCTCCGATGACGGCCAGCAACCCAACGTAGGATGAATTCGGGACGTACACGGCGCCAGGGCCGCTGGAAGAGAGGGCCAGTTTGAGGACTCCGAGCCATGGAATTTCAGCCCCCGCTCGCCCGATGACCCAATCTGTTCGGATGGCTTCCACGACGCCGTTCGTGCCATGAACACCCGCAGAACCGTTGGTGGCGCTGGGGCCTTGGTCCACGGAACACTTGTTGGCGTCGCCGAGGGTCAGCAGCCCTTCGTGGGTCGGTTGCCATTCATGCACCACCAAGTACGCCTCGGCGTTCCCGTGGGCGGGCCGTTTGCAGTCGTAGTATCCCGCCTCCTCGCCGTTGAAGCTGACCGTCACCGTGCTTTCGTTGAGCACCGACGTTCCAGGCACGTCCCACGTCAACACACACGTTCCGAGGGCTCCGTCCGAGTCACGGAGGGTTGGATCCCAGGCGCCGCCTTGCGGGCAGGCCACGTCATCGCTCGGCTCTTCGCTGTGCGACTCGCCCATCTGGTGTCCGGCTTCGGCAAGACCTGCACGGTCTGGAGTGGCGGTGGCGTTGGCGACCACGCGCAGGATGGCACGATGGATGATCGGCGTCCCGTCGTCGCCGTTTTTCTCGTAGATGACGACGTCGCCTCCCATGCCATGGGTGGCGTAGCCGTAGTCTGGATGGCCAAGGCTGGTTGCTTCGGCGAAGGTCACGATGCCGGCTGGATCTCGGCCGTGCACCAAAATGAGGTCTCCCGCATCGATGCTCCCGATTTCGCCGTCCGCGTCGTGCACCATGGACGACGATTCCACCACGACCAACGGGGGCATGGTGCCCGTGTGGAGGAACAACCCGCCGATGAGCAGGCCGATCATCGCGACCGCAATGCCCACCTCGCGAGCGAGGTTCGTGAGGGACATCGTCTCGGGGGCTGAGTCCTTCACCACAGGGTGAGGTCACCGCCGCCCGTCTTCAAGGAAGCGCTTCCAACGCTCAGCCCAACCCGCACCGAGGGCCTTGGCGGCTTCGTCGCCCTCGGAGCGTCGGCGCCTCCTCTCGGCAATGCTTGACGTGGCCATGATCTCTTGGAGGCTGGCCACGTGCCCGCGGAGGCGGAGGAACGGGGGCACGGCAATGAGCAATACCACGGTTGACACGGCAAGGACGGTGATGGCCAATCCGGTCCACTCCTCCCATTCCGGAAGCGGTCGCAAGGCGATGAGGTGGAACACGGCGCTCAGGAACGCTACGGCCCCTCCCCCGCTTGCCGTCGCGGTGATGGCTAGGTGTTGGCCGTGGGCGCGGTCCCAGATGCGCTGCGTGAAGGTCATCGGTGGTGGCATGTTGACGCGGCAACATATCCGTTGCGGTTGAGCATGAGTGCCAAACACATGACCATTCCATTGATATGGTGTGCAAACCGTCTTGAGGAAGGGCCCCAAGGCCCTACGAGGGTTCCTCATGCGAAAGGCCGTGTTTCTCACGCTTCTGTTCCTCCTTTCTCTGGCCACGCCGTTGGCTGCTGGGGCGACCACTGAAACGCAGTTCAAGGATGGAACGACCTCCTACACGCACACCTTCAACAGCGCTGGGGAAGGGAGCGCAGGGCTCATCACCTTGCCCTACGGTTCTGAAGTCACCGGGGCTCGATTCAATTTGGTCGGGGACGCTGCGCAAACCACCTACACCAATTTCACCACGGACCGCCACTTTGGCGGAGCAGGCAGCGGCACCTTCTCAGGATCGCCCCCTTCGCCGTACACCAGCGGAAGCCGAAGCAACGTGCACGTCGAGAACACCGACGTGACGCTGCGTCCTCAGCCTTCAACCACCTCGGGCAGTTTGACGTCCAGCGCCGCGTTGAGCAGCGTAGGCACGGCCACGCACAACACCACGGGCGGTTTCGTCTCGCTTGGAGACCAAGGCTACACCGGGGTCCTCACCCGTTTCTCGGCCATCAGCGCACCGTCCACCACGGCGTGGACCTATGCGGGAGTGAACATCGTGGTCGAAGACGAGATTCATCAATTCCGGTACACCTCTTCCTCGTTGTACAACGTCCCCACCATTCAACGGTTCAACGCCACCACGGGAGATTACATCGGAACGGCCAGCATGAGCACCGGCACCTGTTCCAGCACTTCCGTGCGCTACAACATTTACGACGCCACGATGGACTCGGGCGGAAAGGTGTGGCTTGCGCACTATTCCAATTACCTTCTCTCAAAGTGGACGGTCAGCGAGACCTCATGGACGTGCAGCAATTCGTACAGTTTTGGTTACCCATACTACATCACAGGCGTTGACTTTGACGAGAGCACCAACAAACTCTGGGCCACCTACTACGACAGCAGTTCGTACCCGATTTACAACCAGTACCTCATGGAATTGAACCCGGCCTCTCCAACGTCCATCAACGGAACGTGGAGCCTCGGATCTTCTTCCGATTTCAACCACAACGGGGCGTCGAACAATCCGTTGTCGGGTTTGGACGTGAACCACCCTCGCGTGACGGTCAACGAGTACAACATTCAGGGCAGCCGACATCACCACTACTCCTTCACGGGCAGTTTGCTCGCCAAGGAAGGCTACCAAGCCATGCCCGGCGGCGGGCACTACGGCTTGGCAGAATACGACGAGGGGAAGGTCATGTGGGCGTGTTTCCACGTCAGTTACTGCAGCGGCTATGCACGCCAATTCCAGATGGCCGGTGACGGTGCACTGTACGACGAGCGCTCAACATCAGGCACGTCTGCAACGGTGCAAGGAGCCACCACCACCATTTCCAGCGGCGTTTCTTCGCTGAAGCTTGCAGGTGTCTTCGCCTTCGTTCCTTCAGGGACGTCCGTGTCGGTGCAGGTCTCCAACGACGGCGGAACCACGTGGCTGTCTGCGACCCCGGGCCAAACGGTGAATTTCGCTCAGGCAGGCACGCAAATCACCTGGCGTGCCACATTGTCTGGAACGGCACAAGACACGCCCATTTTGGACGGTGTCGTCGTTGAATACGTCAACCAATACGTCAGGAACGGCTACATCTACGGCTACCAATACACAGGCGGCACCACCAGCGTGGTCGCAGCCACCGTTCATTGGAACGCCACCACGCCGACGGGCACGTCCATCAAAGTGAACTTGGCCACAGGCTCTTCGAGCACCTCGTGCACATCAGGCAGCCTCAACGTCCAACAATTCACGCAATCCGGTCAGTCGAAATCCTTCACCTCGACCTCGTATTACCAGTGCTTCAGGATCGAGCTCGCCTCGACCTCGAACCTTCGCTCTCCGACGCTAGAAGACGTGCACATCCAGTTCCACTCCAACGTTCCTGAGAACGTTGAACTCAAGGTGGCCGGCACAGAAGTATGGGATCGACAGGGCACCTTGTTTGGCGCAGCAACCGCGCAGAGCCAAGATTCAGGGTCTCGGTTCCTGAAAGGCTTCAACGACAACATTCCCTCCACCGGTTCGGGGTACGTTGATCTTGAAGTGACCCTGACGTCTTCGAAACCGGGCAAGCTGATCCTGTCCTCGTTTGAGGTCACCTACACCATGCAAACGGTGAACTTGGCCATCCAGATTCCAGAAGGCGAGGTGCTCCATGCACGTGCTGAACCGTACGAAGTGGTGACTCGGCACGTCATTGGCGAGAACGCCAACGGATTGCAAGAAGCCAGCCTTACGTTGCTGACCAACCGCGCTTCGGCCAACCCAACCATGACGTGGAATCCAGGCGACGTGTTCCCGGCCCCAAACGATCCGGACGATTACATCGAACTGGACTCGACCTCCTACTCGGTGCTGAGCAACGGCATCCTCGAAGTTCATTGGTTCTTCACCGTCACCGACCAGATGCCCGACATGGGCCAACACGACGGCCAAGGCGTGGTTGGAGGCGTCGGTTTCCGAACCAACTGCCTTGACGACTCAGGCTCTGCTGGGTACAGCCCAGCCCTCCTTCAATCGGACGGGCAACTCCTCGCCAACCGTTCCTACGGCCTTGGGTACCTCAAGGTCCGTGACAACGACGGTGAACTGACCCGCGACGACGTGCCCGACCAAGGTTGGGTCTCCGCCGGTGAGCAACTCCACTTCACGGGAGCCATGTGGTTCATGGACACGGAAGACGCACCCCTGGACAGCGCCTTTGACGTCCGCGTCGCTCGCAACAACTACGTCGAAGCGTCCGCAAGGGACACTTCGAACAACAACGGTTCGTTCTTCATCAGCATCGATGTGCCAAACTTGGACATTCCAGACGGCATCACCTACGAAGTTCAGACCTACAACGAGAAAGATCCGACCCACGTGCTGACGCCCAACTCGGAGTGGTCGCGTACCTTCCGTGTGGACGGTACCGCCCCAGAACGCACCCTCACGGTGCCGGCCGAGGACGCCTACGAAGCAGCGTCCAATCAGCAACCCGTCCGGGCCTTGGTCAACGACGAGATCGGAGTTCCGATGGAATTGACCCTGAATTACTGGGTCGAACAAGACCACGACCTCAACCGAAACGGCGAGGCGGAACCGTCTGAGTACGCCACCAAGCAGGTGTCCAACGACAGCGAGTCTACGAAGAAGTGGTTCGCCACGACCATCGACCACAGCCGCAATCCAAACATGGGACGTGTGTCCTACTTCTGGAGTGGTGGCGACCAAGCCGGCAATCCGCTGTACTACGAAGCCGTTGGACTCGACGAAGAAGTGCTGCAGCTCAAGGGCGAGCACGGCTTCAATTACGACGACGCCACCTTCAGGACACGCAAAGACTCCTCGGCCATCTTCACGGGCTTGGAATGGCTCGGACACGACGACAACGCGGCCGTGTACGCAGGACTGACCCAGACCATCACGCTCGGCTTCATCGACGCCAACACCGCCATCGACTTCGAGCACATCAGTTTGGTCTTCGACTTTGAAGGGCCAAACCCTGCACGCGACGCTCAACGGATTTCCTACTCTGGTCTGAACGACACCTTCTGGTCCGAGAGCCCCTTCATCTCCATCCTGCCAACAAGCACGATGGTCGAGACGACCAACGAATCAGGGCTGCCGTGGATCATCGTCACCTTCCAGATCAAGTTTGGTTGGGATTGGCCGGACGAGGAAATGGGCGACGTCGCGTTGCTGTACAAGGAGCGCGCGTCCTCTGGCGACAGCAGGATTTTGCTCTTGGAGCACACCTTCCGGGTCGAAAACGACCTCGTTCTCGCTTCAGATTCCTTCGAAGTGAACGACGTCAGTGAACCCCGCACCGGCCCCGTCGCAGACGGAACCCGCGTGCGCAAGGACGACCGTTTGGCCTTCACCGGACGGGTTGTGTACGAAGGGTCTGACATCGCGGCACCCCGTGATTTGGGGATCCTCGTCGACGTGTTTGACGGCGAAAAGACGTGGTCCGACGGCTCACTCACCGAGAACGGTGGTTACGAGGTCGAGGTGCCCCTTTCGTCGGCGACCACCTTGCAGTCCTCGCCCACGAGGACGTGCTTGATTTCCATCACGAACATTCCTGGCCGTGGCGAGGACATGACGGGCACGTTGGTGTCCACCACGCTGCGCGTCCTTGTTGACGACGCTGCACCTCGCGTGACGCGGCGTGTGGCTCCACTCAACGTCATTGACGTGTCCGAACAGAACGACCTCAGTTCGGTGCCTGTGGAATTCCTAGGCTCAGAAGACGCCGACCTGACCGGTTCGGTTCAGTACGTGCATTGGGTGATGCGTGACGAAACGCGCACCATCACCATCGGTGCAGGTTCGAGTCCGCTTGGCATGCGCCAGGACGGCATGATCGTGACGTGGACCGGCAGCGTTGACTTGACCGCAGGCGGGACCATCACGCCACGGGAAGGCGACTTCGTGGGTTTCTTTGTGTCAGGATACGATGCTGCAGGCAACGACTTCCCCGTTGTTTCGAACTCAGAGGCCAGCCCGATCCCTGAACTGGCCGAGGACGACACCGACTTTGAGCGCCAATGGGTGCGGCTCGGTGCCGTTGGTCCAGAACTGCGCGTGGCCTCCATCGCCTTGTCCGACGACCACATTGCACCTCGATCTGATGTGATGATCACGGTGGGTGTGGAAAACGTCGGTGGTGCGACGAACACTTCGTTCAACGTCGCGTTCTACGCCGGGGACGCCGAGAAACCCTTCGCGACGATGGCCATGGCCGGCCTTGGGGCTGGAGAGACCGTCGAACTGGTTCAACAGTGGGCGGCGGAAGACGTCGACCGCATTCGTGTGGTCGTGGACGAAGAAAACGTGGTGCTCGAAGCCAACGATGACGACAACGAGGCCGAACACGGCCTCGTGGTCGCCTACGCCGCTGGTTTCGGTTGGAAGGACTCGTACCGCGAGAACCCACTTGCGTGGATCTTCTCCATCTTCGGGCTGCTCCTTGTCGCCATCGTGGGAACAGTTGCGCAACGCACGGCCATCGACCACGGTGAAGGCGCGTTCTTCGACGACGATGAGGACGCTTGGGACGACCAAGACGACGAAGACTTCGACGAGGACGACGACGAATACGACGACGAAGTTTAGCCGTGATCCTCGGCGGCCACGGCCAGGATGGCCTCCGGCTTTACGGGGCCAAAGTTGTGCGAGTCCTCGCTTCCCAGCGGGTCGGGTTGATCGCCTTCGAGGAAGAGCCGTCCGTCATCGGTGATGTGACGAACACGTTTGACCACCTTGACGTCTGGCTTGAGCGGGTGTTGAGCCAGCACGACGGTTCCAGGTGGAACGGGCTGTGTGGTGTTGACCGTCCGAAACGTGGCCACGTGCTGATCAGCATACGTTGGCCACATGCTGTGACCGTTGATGCGCACGTGGACGAGTTCGTCCATGCTCCGGCCTCAGGAGGCGCGGATCCACGGGACGTCACGGCCCTTCACGGCCCAGAACATGGCGTGGATTTCCTCCACGGCGTCCATGAGTTCCTGAGCGTGAACCGCGGAAACCTCGACCTTGCAGGCCGAGCAGAGCTTCGCAGCCTTCCAAAACACGGTGTGGAGGTCGGGGTTGGCTTCGAGGTGTTGGGGCTTGAAGAAGTCCGTCCAAAGCACAAGGAGTTCCTTCTTGCACTTCTGGGCTTCCTCTTCCTTGATGGCCGCATAGCGGGACATGGTGTTCAGGTAAGCGGCCATGGCGGGCACATCGGAGGTGTCCGGGCAGCTGTGGGCGAGCATCTTGTTGGTCATCGACTGGACGGCTTCAGCGGCCACGCGTGCGCTGGCAGGGTCGTACACGCCGCAGGGTCCGTCACAGTGGGCTTCAGCCTCGATCAGAGGGGTGGTCATGACAGGAACATTGGGCACCGCCCTATCAACCTGTTTCCGCTCTCTGTCAACGCCGATGCATGGTCGCAAGGGCTAAGTGGGCCGCGTCCAGCGGAAGGCTGCACAAGGGCGTGTAGATCAGTTGGAAGATCGCTTCGTTCGCAACGAAGAGGCCGCGAGTTCAAATCTCGCCACGTCCACTTCTGTGATGCATCGTGTTGACAGCGAGTTGGCCGTGCTGCCACGGCTTTCCTGACTGCAAACGGCGAGGGCGTCAGGCGGTGCTGAGTTCATCCGATTTTGAGAATCGGCTGATGAAGTCCCACACGATTTGGACCGTGTCAACGTTGGTGGGGTTGTCCACGTCGCTGTTGGGATAGGGCACGTGGTGCGCGTAGTTGAGCGTGACCAAGTTCACTTCTGTTCCATGCTCACAGGTGTCGTATCCCATGATCGAATAATCGGAGTATGTCTCAAAAATTTCTGGAGGCATGATGCTCCCTTCGCACCCGTTCATCTCAGCCCAATCCCTGATGTTCTGGATCGCCCCCTCTTCCCCCTCAAGCGAACCATCGAAGTACATCGAGGAGGAATACGACGTGCCGTATGGAATGACGCCGTCAAGCACGCCGTGCACTTCGATGAGGGAAATCGGGCTGTAGGACGGATCCGGGTCCTCAAGCAAGTACAGCGCCATGCAACCTGCTGCAGCAAACACGTGGCTGGCTTCGTTGGCGAGTTTGTGGGTCATGGCGCAGCCGTTGGAGTGGCCGGAGGCATAGATCCTGTCATCGTCCACCGTGATGTTGCTGCTGACCGTTTCGATCATGCTGAGGATGAACCCAACGTCGTCGAGGCCGACGTCCTTCGCTTCACCGCAGCACCACCCTGCGTTCCAGGAGTCTTCATGCCCCTGGGGATACACCACCACGACCCCATGGGCTTCGGCGATGGCGTCGAACTGTGAATAGTTGTAGAAGGCGCTGTTTGTTCCCCCAAACCCGTGCATGTTGACAAGCAGAGGTGGTGGGTCCTCGGGGTTGTAACTGCTCGGCACGTGAGTAAACCAGCACCGTTCGAGGCCTTCGTACTCCATGCAGTCGTCGATCAAGGCGGGCAGGTCCAATCCAAGGACGTCCTCAGGCGACGAAGGTTCGATGACGGGTTCTTCCTCGGCGATGCATCCACTCAAGGCGGTGAAGACGAACAGAAATGAGCAAACAGAGGCGAACCTTTTGCTCATGCTCACCTCAACAAATTCGAGTGAATAAGGCTACCTCCAGACGTCCTTCAAGCGGGTCTCTGCACGGCCGGCCCGTGCGAGATAAGCCACGACGGGAGCGGTGACCTCAAGGCCTACGGGCCGGGGATTCGGGCGAGGTGCGGGGATGGGTTCGGTCTTCGATGCGCTTCACCCGGCCCTCAAGGAGGCGGTTGACGGCCGAGGATGGGCGCCAACACCCGTGCAAGATCTGGCGCTGCCGGCCTTGGCAGCAGGCGACGAAGGCGTCGTGGTGGCTCCCACCGGTTCGGGCAAAACCATGGCGGCCGTGCTGCCGCTGCTCCACCGCTGCCTCGACGAAGCATGGGACCCGCTCGCCATCCTCTACATCACGCCGTTGCGTGCGTTGAACCGCGACGTGGACCGTCGCCTCATTGACCTCGCTGAGTCTGTCGGGCTTCGCGTTGGCCTGCGCCATGGCGACACCTCGCAATCCGAACGCCAGCGGCAGGTCAAGCGCCCGCCGCATTTGCTGGTGACCACGCCTGAAACGTTTCAGTTGATGTTCACGGGCCATCGGCTTCGTGCGCTGTTGCGCAGCGTCAAAGCCGTCGTGGTGGACGAAGTCCACGACCTCGCCGCGAGTGAGCGCGGTTGGCAACTCTCTGTTGGCCTCTCGCGCTTGGACCACATGTGTGGCCGTCGCGTGCAACGCATTGGGCTCTCCGCGACCGTGGGCAACCCGGCCGATGTGGCCGAGTGGCTCGCGCCGGGGCGCGGCCAAGCGATGGTGGCGGTCGCTCCACGCGAGACAGAATTGACCGTTGAATCCGAGCCGCCTGAAGCGCAAGACGAAATCGGGGCCGTCGAGCAAGCCCTGTCCACGCGCGCCCACGCCACCTTCAGGCGCCTCATTCGGCAGGTGGAACAGACGCCTCAGGCCTTGGTGTTCGTCAACAGCCGGTCGGACGCTGAAACCGTTGGTCAGCGTCTGCAACACATGGCGCCTCACCTCCGGATTGGCGTGCACCACGGAAGCCTTGCTCAAGACACAAGGCAGGCGATGGAGGATCAACTCCGTTCGGGTGATTTGGACGCCTTGGTGTGCACCTCCAGCCTGGAACTTGGCATCGACGTGGGCAGCGTTCAGCGAGTCATTCAGGTGAATTCACCTCGCTCCGTGGACCGCATGCTCCAGCGTGTGGGCCGTGCCGACCATCGTTTGGGAGGCCTTGGCCGTGGGCATCTGTTGGTCTGGGACGTGGACGAGTTGAGCGAGGCCGCCGTCACCGCCCGGCGTGCCATGGAAGCAGCGATCGAACCCGTCACGTGGCGGGCGCGACCTTGGAGCATCGCGGCCAATCAGCTGGTGCTGATGGCCCATGCTCACAAGGCGGTCCCGTTGCATGAGGCCACTGCCATTTTCGCAGACGTCCCCCAATTCGACGGCTGGTCACAGGACGACACGCTGAGCGTGCTTCGCGTGCTGGAAGACGGATGGTTGGTGCGGATCGTGGAGGATCCGACCAAGGTGCCTTGGTACCGATGGCCGGCGCCGGTGTGGGCTGAATCCGTTGCCTTGCTCAACGCCAAGGACGTGAAGGTCCCTGAACGGCCCGAATGGAACACGCCAGAAGAGGACCTCCCCGAAGACGTCCTTACGTTGCAGGCTCCCGTTCCCAAGCGGTACGCCAAGGGCTGGTACGGAACGGCCGGTCGCACCCGAACGTGGGTGAGCAACCATCTCTCGATGATTCCCGACAAACACGCGTACCGGGTGCGGGATGCCGTCACACGACGTTCCATCGGCTCGGTGGACGAAGCCTTCGTGTTGACCCTCAACGACAGCGGCGAAGAGGACGACGGCCGTATTGCGCGCTTTGTCATGGCCGGCATGACGTGGCGTATTGTGGACGCGGACCCTGAGCAAAGCGAGTTGTTGGTGATCCCCACCAAGGACGTCGCGCAAGCGCCCACATGGCTGGGGGAACTCCCACCGGTCCCCGTAGAAGTAGGACGCGACATTGGCCGATTGCGGCGGGCCGTGGCGGCCGACCTCAACCTCCCCATCCCCGCACACGAATCCTCCTCGGCCCTCGACGTGCTCGGCCTGGGCCAAGACGGCCCGGATTTGGCCGCCCATCCGTTGGACGCCACCTGCCGCAGCCTGCTGGCTGAAGCGGTTCTGGCCCACGTCGAGGCGACCGGCGATCTGCCGACCGAACGTCGGATGACGGTGGAACAACGCGACGATGCGGTCGTCCTGAATTCGTGCCATGGGACGCTCATCAACGAGGCGTTGGGGCAGTTTCTGCTCGCGATGGCGAGCACCAAAACCGGTTCATGGGGCCGCTTGGTGGTGGAAGCCACGCGCATTTCCATTCAGGCCAGCGGTGTTGCGCCTGAGGACATCATCGAGTGGCTGAAGGAAACGCCCCCCGAAGCCTTGGTGGGCTTGCTCTCGGTCACCCTTCCAAATTCTCGGCAGGTGCGATGGCGCTTTGCAGAGGTGGCGAAGACCTTCGGCATCCTTCGGCATGGTGTTGATCCACGGAAGATCAACCTTCAGGCCCTCATCGGCCGTTACCGTGGCACGGTGGTGATGGAGGAAGTGCTGGGCAAGCTGTTCCACGAACGCATGGACGTCGAAGGGGCCGCGCACGTCCTCGAAGCCATCCACGCAGGTCACATCACCGTCCACCACACCGCTGCGGGGCGACTTGGCCTTTCCAACAGGGCCCGCAAGGACCTGCTCTTGCCTCAGTGGGACAACGAAGCCGTGCGCGAGCGTCTTCGCCTCCGCCTGATGAACGAACGAGCCGCCTTGTGCTGCCTCAATTGTGGTCAAGTGCGCCGGTTCCGCGTGGCGCGGTACCCCGACATCTCGGACATCGGGCGTTGCCGCTCGTGCGGCGGCCGCATGCTCGCCTGTGCGCGCGAAGGGATGCTTTCGATGCTCGAAGGCTGGGTGAAATCTGAGGACGAGAAAGACCAGGGCCGGATGGACAAGAACGCACAACTCGTGGCCAACCGAGGCATGGAAGCCGTGCTTGCGTTGATGGGGCGCGGCGTTGGGGAAGCCACAGCACAGCGGATCCTTCGGAAAGTTCAGCGCGGCGACACGGACCGGTTGTTGGAAGCGGTGCACGAGGCCGAAATCGAGTACGCGAGGACGCGTCGTTTCTGGTCTTGATCAGGCACGGGGATCCTTTGGGCCCTCGGTGCGCTGGAGTTCCACGCCGTGCTGTTCGAGGTAGCTCACGCCGTTCTCTCCAGCGAAACCGCCGTCCACGATGACCACGCGTTTGATGCCCGCGTGATGAATCAACTTCGAGCACATCATGCACGGCTCTCCGGTCACGATCAGCCAGGCGCCGTTGGTGGGCACTCCGTTGGCCGCTGCGTTACAAATGAGGTTCATCTCAGCGTGGTGGCACCCGATCTCAACCCGGGTGCCGCTGGCGACGTTCTGTTCGTCACGGAGGCAGACTTCACCGCCGCAGAGCCGACCGCCTCCGCGTGGCCCCCCGTTGTAGCCGTCCATGAGGGCCACGTTCCGTTCCGGGTCCACCAAGAGTGCACCGAATTGCCGCCGAGGGCAATTCGAGGCCTTGGCAAGGGCGAGGCATTGCTCGATGCGGATGGCCAGATGCTTGTCCTTCACGGCCGTCCCCGTTGTCGGGTTGCGTTGGTCACCTTCACCCTTGCGAAGCCAAGAGGGACAGGTCGTCGTCCGTATCACGTCCGAGTTCAGCGAGCACGTTGCCCGCGAGGTACAGCGAACCAAGCACCAGGGTCGGTCTTGGTTCTGCGCGCATGTGCTCCAAGGCCTCCTTGACTGAATCGAAGGGCAACACGCCGTTCAAGCTCGACCACGCAAGGTCCGCGAGGGTTTCTGGAGGAACGCCGTCCATCCTGCCACCTTCAGGTGCAACGAGCAACACGTCGTCGGGATGGCTCAAGCGGCATCGCTCGAGCAGTGGGAGCACCATGGCATCGAGGTCGGTTTGAGGAGAGGTGCCGAAAAGCACACGCCATCCACCGGCTCCGATGCGGGCTTGGAAGGAGGACCACAGCCCTGGCAGCGCTCTGGCCAGTCCGGAGGGGTTGTGAGCGGCGTCGATCAGCATCGGTCCACAGCCCGACGCTTCGACCCATTGCGCGCGGGCCGGCCAGCGAACCTTGGCTGCGCGATCGGCGAGACCATCGGTGGACCAACCAAGCGTTTCGCATGCGGCGTGCGCGAGGTGCGTCGCCTCTTCGCGAACGTCGACTCCGTCCGGAATCGGGACCACGATCACCTTGCTTGCTGGGCCCTCGCCGTCCAAGTCGTACGTGCCCGCATGTTCCGCAGTGCGCCGTGCGGCTGCCAGGACCTCCGCATCCTCAGGGTCGCGGAGCACCATCGGTTGACCCGGACGTGCGATGGCCGCCTTCTCAACCATCACGTCTGCCCGTGTGGAGCCCAACAAGGCGGCGTGTTCGACGCTAATGGACGTCACAACGGCCAGGTCGGCCTTGGTGGCTCGGGTGGCGTCGAGGCGCCCCCCGAGGCCGGTTTCCTGAACCACGACCTGCGCATTCACGGCCTCAGACACGGCCCAAGCGACAAGCATGGTGGTCTCGAAGAAGGTCGGTTCGAGGGCAAGGCCCTCCGCGCAGGCCTTCACACGAAGCACGGCTTCGTCAAAGACAGCGGCGCTCACCGGTCGTCCGTTGACCCGGATGCGCTCTTCGATGCGCGCCACGTGCGGTGAGGTGAACAAGAGCGTGGTGTGCCCTTTGGCCTGCGCAGTCGCGGCCAGCAAGGCACACACGGTGCCTTTGCCGTTGGAACCGGCCACGTGAATCACCGTCTCCGGTCGAAGGTCCGGTCGGCCAAGCGCCAGAAGCAGTCGCCGCGTGGTGTCAAGGCCTAGGGCCATGCCTTTGGCACGGCGAGCGTCCAACCAAGCGCGTGGTCCTTGGGCACCCACGTTCCTGTCGTGGGGTGAGGGGTCATCATCATGGCGTTGCTTGCACCGATGCGGTCAAATGTCCCCCCTCCCACGAAATCCCATGCCATCCGACGAGACGGTGCCCTCGGACCGAGGCGAGTGGGCGTCCATGCTGGGCATGGCCGGGATGTTTGTCGGCACCATTCTGCTTGGATTGGTGATTCGACCGTTCTACGACGCCAACCAATTGCAAGCCTTTGGTGAATCAGGCGCCACGCAAGTGCGCTACGTCGCCCTTGAATTGGTGATGATCTTCATCTTCACTGCGGCCATCCTCTTCCTCGTGCGCATGGGCGCACGTTGGGTCATCAAGTACGGTGTGATGGCCATCCTGGCTTTGGCCCTGATGTACACCACGGTTCCGCTTGCCCACGTCATTTTGGTCGACGACCCCGGCGTGCTTCCCTTCGACAGCGAAGCAGAATCACGCCCCGATGGACGCATCATTGGAGAATTCGGTCCGGATCATGCCATCTTCGCGAACCTCGAATACAACGACGACGGGGACTGGATCAACGTCATCACGTCCGTCCAATCGGACGATTGGGCCAACGGCACCACCTCGTGGACGGCCACACACCCGCATCCATTGGATGAAAATGCACTGAATTACGACATTATTCGGGCCACGGAACATCCGTCCGAAAACGGGGCATCGAAGATGACCCTGTTCAACGGTGCTTTCGTGTGGAACCTCAACGACGACGGCAGCATGGATTCGTCTTTTTCTTGCTTTGAAGAGGGCGAAAACGGCCCCGTGGAAATCGTGGGCTGCGCCGCCGCCGCCATGTTTGGTGACGACCTCTACATCATCGACGGCGCTGAGGTCCTCTGGCGCTACGTTGCCGTCGACCAAGCAGGCAGCACCGTCTATCGGCAGCAGGCTGCCTGGCAGCTCCCTCCAGAATTGGACCTGAACACCGGTTTCGTCCACAGCGAACTCCTCGGTGAAGACCATTGGTTGGTGGTCAGCGAAACCTACGCCACCGTGATCGAACTTGAGGACACGTCGATTGGGTTTGACGACCAAGGCAATCCGATGGCACCGGTGAAGGAGGCGATGAGCATTGACCGTTCAGCCGAGGGTTCTGATGCGCTCACGACGGCTCACGTCGCTCCGTCGCCTTGGTTCAAAACCTCGGCATCACCAGAACAACGCCTCCTGTGGTTTGGTGACGCGTCCGGAGCGGTTGAGGCTTGGACGTGGAACACTCAGTGGACCGCGGCCGATGCCGCGCCAGAACAGGAAGACCGCCTTCGCTTGGACGACGTCGGGAGCGGGGTGGTTGACATCGTCATCAGCGACGTGGACAGCGAGGTGGACACCGACGGAGACGTTGAGGTCTGGGTCCTGAGCGAGGAATCGGTGAGCATGTACGTCGGCGAATCCTTGGTCAGATTCTTCGTGTTCGACGACGTCACCGACGTCACTCATCTGGCGGTCATCGGTGGAGACGAATGGCGCATCGCCCTCGTCGACGACAACGATGTGCAAACCGGCGTCTTCACGGTTGACATGTTCCTCCGTGGCGACATCATGTTCGACACCCTCGCCTCGATCATTGGGTTGGTCGTGGGCATCGTGATGATGATCCTGCTGTACGTTCACTCGGAATGGTACGTGGTCAACACGGTCGGCGTGCTCGTCGGTGCCGGCGTCATCACCATGCTTGGTGTGACCTTCGTTCCGCCTCTGGTCATCGTGTTCATGATCGCTGCAGCGGTCTACGACGCATGGGCCGTGTACCGCAGCCGGCACATGCTGGAATTGGCGGACACGATGATTGGCCTGCGTTTGCCCATCTTGCTGGTTGCACCTCAGAAGCGCGACTATTCCTTCATCGAAGACAGCGCAGGCTACGGCGACGGGCAGTTTTCCGAAGACCGCCCGGCTCCCCCACCCAAAGCTCCGTCCTCCGCACCCTCCTCAAGCACCGCCAGCACGGGAGGCCGCGATGCGATGTTCATGGGACTTGGCGACGTCATCTTCCCGGGCATGCTGGTCCTTTCTGCCGTGCAGTACCTCGGTGGAACAGAAGGAATCCTCGTGGGCCTGACCACCTTGCTTGGCGGCCTGGCGGGGTACGCTCTCCTGATGCGAGCCGTTTCCACGGGTCGTGCTCAGGCAGGCCTTCCGCTGCTCAACGGTGGCTCCATTCTCGGCTACCTCATTGGCGGGCTGCTCTTCGTGGGAAGCGGCCTCTTCGCCTTCGGCATCTCCTTGTGATGGCGAAGCCTGATGAGGACGGTCCCTCGCTCGTCGGCTTGGAGGCCCTCTCATGCTGGACATCGCGCTCTTCCGTGACGCGCCAGACCGCATCCGTGCCGATCACGATCGTCGAGGCTTGCCTCATGACGGCATCGACGAGGTCATCCGCCTCGACGGCGTGTGGCGCGACCTGCTCAAGGCCACCGACGTGCTGCGAGCCGAGCGCAACCAAGCTGCTCGTGCCATTGGCGCGGCCAAGAAGGCCGGCGACCAAGAAGAGATGCAGCGTGTGCTGGCCGAGGTTGCTTCCATCGGAGACCGCATCACAGCGATGGAGAAGGAGGTCGACGAGACCTTGGCTGCTCGCGATGCGATCCGCATGAGCATCCCCAACCTGCTTCACGAGGCGGTGCCGAGCGGTGCGGATGAATCGGGCAACACCGTCCACTCCGTCCACGGCGAGAAGCCGACGTTTTCCTTCGAACCTCGCGTCCACAATGACCTCATCGAAATGAACCGCTGGGTTGACCTTGAGCGTGCGGCCAAGGTCACAGGGAGCCGGTTTTACTACCTCAAGGGAGATCTCGCGCGAATGGAAATGGCGCTTTCCGCCTATGCGGTGGATTTCCTCCGCGAGCGTGGTTACACCTTTGTGCAGCCGCCCGTGATGATGAACAGGACCGCCTACGAAGGCGTGACCGACCTTGGTGACTTTGAGACCGTGATGTACGGCATCGAGCCTGACGGCTACTACATGACGGCCACAAGCGAGCATCCGCTCACGGCGATGTACATGGGCGAAACCGTGCCTGCCGAGCACCTCCCGCTGCGCTTGGTTGGGGTGTCCGACTGCTTCCGTCGTGAGGTCGGAGCCCACGGTCAATCCGACCGTGGCATCTGGCGGGTGCATCAATTCCGTAAGGTGGAGCAAATCGTGATCAGCGACGCTGAAGGTTCGTGGGACCTGCACGAGGAATTGCTGCAGAACTGCATCGACCTGTGGGACGCTCTCGGGCTTCACTACGAGGTGGTCAACATCTGCACCGGAGACATGGGCACCGTGGCCAGCCGCAAGTACGACCTTGAAGCGTGGTTGCCCGGCGCAAAGGCGTACAAGGAGGTCGTGTCGTGCTCCAATTGCACCGACTACCAAGCCAACCGCCTGCAAATTCGCACCGGCGTGCCCGGTCACGCCAACCAGCCCATTGCGCACACGCTGAACTCCACGGCGGTGGCCACCACCCGCGCGCTGGTCGCCATCATGGAGCAGAACCAACTCGAGGACGGACGCGTTCGGGTGCCCGACGTGCTGCAGCCCTACATGGGCGGTCAGGACGTGCTCGAATCCTGCGCCTTCTGAGCGGCTTCATCCGCGAGCGTCAGGTCCGACCCTTCCGCGTTCCACGTCAGGGCCATGCCAGCTGCAAAGCCCAAGGGGCCCAGCAAGAGGCAGAAGAGCAACACAGGGAAGGACACGGCCCTCGGCCGACCCGCCACAAGCATGCGACGCCAGATGTGGCGACCGGCGAGCGTGTCGAGTGCAAGGATGTGAATCCACGCGAGCACCACCATGTCCGGGTCTTCGAACAACTCCACCACGACCGCAGGGGTCGGCATTTGCGTGCCAAGGGTCATGAGCAGGTCGGGCAAAACAGGCAGCGCCAGCACGAGGTAAGGAATGAGCAGGGGCAGGAAGGTCAGCTTCAGGTCCCCGATGTAGCGTTTGGTGAGGTCATGGTCCGGAAGGAACCACATCATGCCCCACACGGGTACAATGAGGGCGTTGGCCAGCCAGAACATCGCCTCGGCGAGCGGGGTCATGCGGATGCCTCGTTGAGGGAGCGCATGAGGGTGGCGGCGTCGTCGAGGACCGAAACGTCGGCCCAGTAGGTCTTGGAGGTCCACACGAGGTGGCCCTCGCCGTCGAGCACCTGCAGGGTCGGCGTGACGGGCCCATCGAAGGCGTCCACCAAATCCACCGAGGTGGCTTCGCCGGTGTCGACGTTCACCACGGTGTCACCGTCGTTCGGCAACAAGAGCGGCCACGTGGCTTCCGTGCTGGTGTTGGCGGTCCCGTACCGATCGATCACCTCGTCAGCGTCTTCGAACGAAGGGTAACGGTGGACGCTGACGACACGCAAATCGGTGTAATTGCCAGCCTCGCGCTCGTTGGCCACGGTTTCGGTCCAGTCGTGGCATCCGCTGCATCCGGCAGCGACCCAAATGAGCAGCGTCGCGTTGCCGTTGGCGCTGGCTACGACGTCCAAGGTCGCTGCTTCGTCCACGCTCCGCCCTGCGGTCGCGGCCACGATCGTCATCCGTTCAGGGACCCCGTCCTCTGGCGTGGTGGGCTCCATTGGCTCGCCAAGCATGGGTTCTGGGGCCACGCATCCCGCAAGGGAGGAGGCAAGCATCAGCATTGCAAGGGCAAGGGCGCGCATGACACCACATCTTGGAAGACCGCTTTGAACCGGTGTTCAGGGCTCAGGCCTCTTCGGCTTCACCCAGCTTGGCCTTCGCCATCGCCGCTTCCACGTGCAGGAAGCGGCGGTAGAAGGCGGGCAGGATGACCAGGCTTGCAAGCAAGGCGAGGGTGATGGCGACCACGAAGGCTTGGCCAAACAAGCGGAGCGGAAGCAGGCTTGAGAGGTTCAGGACGCTGAACCCACCCGCGGTGGTCAGGGCAGCCCCAAACATCGCTCGGCCGGTGGTTGAAATGGAGCGTTCAACCCAGACCTGCTCGGTGGCGAAGGGATCGTGTTCGGCTTCTTCCTCCATACGGATGGAGATGTGCACCGCATAGTCGACGCCCAAACCGAGGGCCAAAGCCCCAATGGTCACCGTTTGTGGGTTGATGTCGTAACCCGTGAACCCCATGATGCCGTACACCCATGCGACGACCATCATCAGCGGAACCCAAGACACCACGCCGCGCGAGAGGCCGCGTACGAAGTTGCGTTGGCGTGTGGTGTGGATGCCGACGAGCATGACGAGGATGACGCCCGCGACAATGCCCGTGGAGAGGATGGACGCACTGGCCACGTCGGCCGTGGTTTGTGCGTTGACAAGGCTGCGGCCTGCGAGGGCCAACTCTTGGGCCCCCTCAAGCTCATTCTCGGCCTCGTCCAACGCCTCTGCCGTGTTCTCCGCAAAGGCCACGACTTCGTCCCATGCCGCGGTTTCGGCTTGGAAGGAGATGACCGTTTGCAGGCCGTCCGCTGCGAGGGTTGCGGAGGTCACGTCACGACCGGTGGAGTTCGTCAGCGCCCACGAGGACAACGCACCCCATGCTCCGTCCACGTCTGCGTCCACGTCGTCGAGCAGACCGTCCAGCACAGGGTCCCGGGCCCGTTGTGCATCCAACGTGGACCACAAGCCGGAGACCGACGACGTCCCGTCTGTGGCTTCCACCACGCCGAGGGCCGCGTCCCATGCGGCCTTGCCTTGTTCGCTGAACACCTGGCCTTCCACCACGACGTAAATCGGAGCAGGGCTCTGAGCGAATTCGTCCGAGAGAAGGATGAAATCCGCCACGACTGGAACCTCGGGGTTGAGTTGTTCCCGTTCGTCAAAGGCCACCTCGAGTTGCATGAACCCGATGCCCATCGGCAGGAGCAAGAGCACGGCGATGCCGGCCACCTTGAGGGGATCGTCCGAAAGGCGTGCAAGCGACGTTGACCAACGCCCTGGTTCGGTCTTGACGGCCTTCTCCAAAGCCATGCGCTTGGGTGGGAGCGTCAACATCAACGCCGGCAAGGCGGAGATGCTGAGAAGGTAAATCATCAGCAGGCCGATGGCGATGACCGTTCCGAAGACTTGGAGGAACACCAGGGAAGACAGACGGAACGAAAGGAACCCGATCACGTCGGTGAAGATGGCGATGGC
>QQSJ01000110.1 GCA_003602635.1 Candidatus Poseidoniales archaeon | reverse complement strand
TCAGCAGACATCTCGGCGTCCATGGCGATGTCGTCTTCCATCCAGCCCCAGCCGTAGAAGTACTGCTCCTCGACCGCTTGCAGGAGTTGGACGCGCATCTCTTGTTCGAGGGATTGCTTGAGGGCGTCTTCGAGTTCAGCGCAGGTGGCGTAGCCGGTCAAGTGAGGGCTGCCGATCGACCGCTGGGTCAGGTCACCCCAGCCGTCTGGAAGTTCGATGAGATCGAAGTCGTCATCGGACACGTTGCCGATGGCGCCAAGGCATCCCGAAAGGAAAAACATGGCCAAGGTCAAGACGGCACACACGCGCTTCATGCCCAAATCTCAGGTCCTGTTGCATATCAAGAACGTGGTTGGATGCGTTTGACGTTCGCAGAACCGGAGCCTTCACACGACCGTGGCGCCACCTCGGTGCATGGGAGGCGCCGAAGTTGAAATCGAGCGCCGCTTTCTCATCGACGGCCGTGGACCACGGCCGTGGGTCGAGGTCAACGAAGGCACGGTTCGGATGGCGCAGGTCTACCTCGATCGGGCGGGGCTTGACGTCGACGTCCCCGGAGGACGTCTGTTGCACAGCGGGGCCGTGTTGGTCGAAGGATTGCCCACCGATCGCCTCCAACGCATCGCTGCATTCGACGGATGGGCGGTGCGGCTGCGCATGGAAAACGACGCGGCGGTGCTGACCCTCAAAGGGCCACGAACGGGCGCGTCGGCGGCGGAACACGAATTCCCTGTCGATCCTGCTTTGGCCCGAGAAGCGCTCGCTCGTTCCGACCTTGCCGCTCTTGAGAAAACCCGACACCTCTGGCGAGGGGCCGACGGACACCTGTGGGAAATCGACGAATTTGAGGGGCCCTTGGCAGGCCTGATCATCGCAGAAGTGGAGCTTGATGACGAAGACGAACCCGTCGACTTGCCGGACTTTTTGGGGCTGGAGGTCACGACGGCCAAGGCGTGGTCAAGCCATTCGTTGGCTGAACTCGTCCTCGAGGCCCGGCGAACCTGAGAGGGGGGCCAGCCACAGGCCATCGGCGCTTTGGCTGACGTTGCCTTGAAGTGGACGACCTTCGCTGTTCAGCCATGGCGTCGGGTTCGGAACACGACGATGAGGCGCCATCTTTGGCGTCGCGCGTCTTGGACGTGCTCGACGACGACCTGCTGAACCTTCCCGAACCTCTGCCCGAGGTGCCCGTCGTTCAGGACGTGCCTGAGGAAGAGCCCGTCCCCGTTGAGGAGGCGTTGGATTCCCTTGACCTCGAAGCACTTCCCGTCCCCGTAGACGTCGAGGCCCCTTCCCCGGCCGCCGCCGAAGAAGAGGACGAGGCGTCCGAGGAGGGTGGGCCTCTGGAGGAGGCCCTCGCACCACCTCTTCCTGCCAGCGAGGTAGGGGAAGACAGCGGGGTTCAGCCGGTGGACGAACCCGTTGCTCCGGCGCCCAGCGAAACACGGCGCGCGCGGAAGTTCAAGCCCAAGGGCATGTACCTCGGACGCCGCCGCGACACCGACGAACCGGTGGACATCAAGCCCACCGTGTTGGCCCGCCACGCGGCCATGCTCGGCAGCACGGGGTCAGGAAAGACGGTGATGGCCAAGGCCCTCATCGAGGAGGCGGCGCTTGCAGGCATTCCCGCCCTCATCATCGACCCGCAGGGCGACCTCGCCCGCCTCGCGCTTGGAGGCGACGCATCCACCATCGAAGCCAAGGGCGAGGATGCGGCGCGGATGCGCAAGCTGATGGACAGCACGGAAGTGCGCATTTGGACGCCTTTGCGCAGCAAGGGTTTGCCGCTGTGCATCGACCCTTTTCACGCACCGCCGGCGGATCTAGACCCCGAGGAGGCGATTACGGCATGGGACATGGTGGCCGCGGGGTTCACCAGCCTGGCCGGATACGACGTCGAGAAGGCGCAGGGCAAGACGATCAAACCCTACCTGTACGAAGTGCTCGTCCAAGGCACGCGCGTTGGGCTGGACGTGGCGGACTTCCAATCGCTGTCGCGCGTGGTGCGCGAACCCCACGACGCCTTCCTTCGGCACCTGTATCCCGAGTGCTTCGCAGAGCCTGACGAGGAATTCGAAGGGGAAGCGCCTCAATTGCCGCCGTGGACGGTGGTCGCCGGTGACCACGGGCTGACCGACTTCGAGGAGCGCTTGCCCAAAGCCACGCGGTACGAGTTGGCTCGGCGGCTGTCGGCCTTTTCCAGCGGCGTCAACCAGTTGCTCTTCTCCAACGGGGTCCCGATCAACATCGACGCCTTCACCGAACCGGCGGTGCCCGGCAAGGTTCCCCTCAACATCGTCTACCTGAACACCATTCAGGACGAGAACCAGAAGCAGTACTTCGTGCAGGAATTGTCACGCGAGCTCTACGACTGGATGCTCACCCAGCAGCCGGCCGAAGGGGAACTCAAACTCCTGTTCTTCATGGACGAAGTGGCGCCCTACCTGCCGCCGCATCCCCGCAATCCCCCGGCGAAAGACCTCATCAAGCTCATCTTCAAGCAGGCCCGAAAGTACGGCGTGGCTTGCGTTCTGGCCACGCAAAACGTCAGCGACGTGGACTACAAAATCCTCGCACAGGCCAACACCACCTTCGTCGGCCGCTTCACCCAACCGCAAGACGT
>QQSJ01000011.1 GCA_003602635.1 Candidatus Poseidoniales archaeon | reverse complement strand
CTGAAGTTCTGCACCGCCCACTACAAAGACGCGGGCCAGCTTCGTCATCGCTTCAAGCGACGTGCGACCGTCACCATGCGGCCCTACGAGGTGCTCTCCGAGGACGACACCCTCCTCTTCGGCGCGATTCCTTGTCCGGCCGAACACGCTGAGTCTGACCTGGCCGAACTGCGCGAGGCCTTGGGCCTCGCCGAGCGCTGGGCGCGTTGGGACGCGACGCACCAGCGCCTCGAGTTCCCCTTGTCGGCAGCGGAAGCCATCGCGGACGAGATGGACGTTCCCGTCATGGCGGTGGAAGTTCACCCGACGCACGAGCGTCTGGAAGTGGGCGTGGTTCACCTCAACGCACACCGCTGAACAGCACCTTTCGGTGCTGTTCTGGTCTTCGTTCACTCCGCTTCAACGATCAGCCCTTCCCGCTCAGAGGGCCAAAGCATGCGCTGGCGCAACCGACGCACGGCGACGTACGAAAGGAGGGCTACCACAATGCTGGCGATGATGGGTGCGGGTGGCCACAACCACGCGTCGAACCACCCCGAGAAGACGAAGCGGATCGGATAGAGCGGTTCGAGGCCGTAAATGCCGCTGTGCGAAGGCAAGTCCGCCACGAGGTGAGCCGCATAGGCCAAGGCCGCGACTTTGTGCCCCTTGCTGCGCCGCCACCACGGCAGGAACACCAGGGCCCAGAAGAGCAGGCTGTGCGTCAGCAACCAGCTGTGGTAGGTCCAGTGCTCGAGCACCTCCGGATGGGTGAGAAAGTCACGCGGCACGGCAAACGGAATCGTCCGTTCAGCGACCCAGCCAAGGTAGGGGTGAACGAAGATGATGTTCGTTAAATCGGGGAGCATCCCGAAGCCAAGTCCGATTTTTCGGCGGTGCTTGACGTCTTTTGGGGCGCACTCGCCGACGATGAGGCCGACGATGGCGTGCGTGGCCGTGTCCATGGTGAACCAATGGGCCTTTGCGACCCATGAATGTTCACGGTGCACGGAGGGTGGATGCAACCGTTGGGGGAGCGCGGATGTCCCGCAAAGGGCTGATGCTGGGCTTGTGTTGGCGTTGTGTTGATAGGCCGGTTTGATAAAAACCGAGGCATGAAAGCGACACATTCGACCTCCGAAATGAGTCAACTTCAGACCGTCCTTTCGACGGCCAACCTCATGGCGATGATTTGGCTCCTGTTGCGGTTCATGACGCCATTCGGGTGGGTGTTTTCGATTGAAACATTTGGCGGTTTTGTGATCGTTGGTCTGCTTCTTTCCACCGGGGCCATCGGTGCCTTCTATTTCCTCGTGACACCCCGGTCTTCCATCGAGCCACACAAGGAGATCATCGATGCTGATGCATGGAACGAGGCTGAGCGACGCGTGGTGTCCTACCTTCTCCTTCAGTCAGGTGAGTGCCTGCAGTCCGACCTGTTGGAGAAGTGCATGTTTTCGAATTCCGTGAAGGTCACCCGAACCGTCGCCAAGCTGGTGGAGCGGGGTGCCCTTGTCAAGTTTCGAGACGGCATGGGCAATCGGCTCGTGCTGCATGCTGATGTGTCCCTCAGCAAGGGCCGCCGATTTCAGTTCGGAAACGAAGCCTAAGGGCGGGGAAAAATTGGTTTTCACGGGATTACACTGCCGGGTATAAGTAAGGGAATTGAGATTTTTTTCGCATGGATGAAGAAGACATCTCAACCCCGAACGATGAAACGGTCACGAACGCCACCACCGCCATCTTGGCCAAGGTGTTCTTTGGCTTCACCGTGCTCTATCTCGTGCTGATCCTGACTCAATTTTATTGGGCAGGCGTTGGATTGCTGAGCCCCGACCCCGACACGTCCAATCACGCTGCAACGGGGAACATCATCGCGACCCTTCCAATCGGGTTCATCCTCGTCGGGTTGTACGTCACCGGGTACACCACGAAGCGCCCAACCTCGAGCCTCTTTTCAGGGGCCACCGTGATCGCCGTGGTCGCCATCTTCTGGACGCAGTTGGCGAACTTCGTGTACGCCCTGTACACGTACAAGCACATCTTTTCAGGTGGCGCACAATTGAGTTCACTTGACCCACCTGGGGAAGTGATGATTGGAACCATGGGATGGGCGCTGATGCTCCTCTTGCCGCTTTCCGTTATTGGATATCTCTTCTACACCTTCAAGGGAAGTTTTCCAGTCCCCGCTGATTGGCGTTTGGCGGCCTTCACCATGATCCCGTACATCCTCTCTCACGTCCAATACATGCTGATTTGGCCGTTCCAAGAAGGCTTCATCGGAGATGCAGAAGGGATGAGTTCTGCGCTGCATCCATTCAACGGTGTCCTCATCATGATCCTCGTCATTGAACTGGTTCGCAGGACGATGCCACTGGCGCTTGGGGAAAAATTCCGGTTTGGATTTTCAGACGGCGATGGCAGCAGCGGGAAGATTGCAACCTACCTCTACTACATCCCAATGGCCATGCTCATCCTCATGTCCTTGGGAGGCATGGTGGAGAGCATCACCACGGCCATCGCGGGATTGTGAGTTGACCTTGCCGCCAACAAGGTTGTTTCACTCCATCGCGGCAGCCACGCTGCTTCTCTTCGCGATCCTCGCACCCATGCCCCCAGTGGGCGCTCAGCCTGCGGAGGATTCCCTTGCCGAGTGTGCCGTCGTGGTGAGCATCGGTTCTGGCGGGATGTCCTTTGACGATCGGACGGTCGAAATTGAAGCAGGGCAAACGGTGTGTTGGATCTGGGACAACGAAACCATGGCTCACAACGTGGCCCAAACGGCCAGCTCGTCGGACACCACGCGGATGGAAGGTGGCGTGTACAGCGGTGCGCCAAACACGACCGTCGACTTCAGGCACACCTTCACGGAGAATCAAACCTTCACCTACATCTGTGAGCCACACGCCTCTGTGATGAAAGGCGCCGTGATCGTCGGTGGAAGCGAGGAGGCACCACGTCGCTCAAGTTCAACACCGGGATTCTCTTCGCTTTCCCTCATCATGTGCGTGGTTGCTGCGGCCTTCGTCCTCAGGCCAGGTGATGCCGTGAACACGCAAGCCGTCGGTGACGGTTCGACGTTGGACCGCAGTGCATGCCCATCCGAGTGCACCTGAACGGCAGGGACGGCCCAGTGAAGGGGAGGTGTTTTCTATCTCCGGAACCAATGGTAATGTGTGGAACCGCTGGT
>QQSJ01000109.1 GCA_003602635.1 Candidatus Poseidoniales archaeon | reverse complement strand
GGTCAACTGCATCAGGCATCCCTCCGACGGTTGAGCACGCGAATGCCGAGTTCGTCGGCACGGGCGTGGATCGTGGCGCGCTTACGGCCGCCGACGGCAGAGCCGATGCGGGCGGCTTCAACGGCAGGGTCGATGGCATCGAGGTCGGCGACGTTGTGCACCATGACCTCAGCGAAGCCGCTGGGGTGGAGCCCACGGGCGGCGGCGACCTTTCCGTGTCCGATGCGGACAAGGGAGCCTCGGTACTTGAAGTTCCGACGCTGCTTGTTGTCCATCCCCTTGGGCTTGCGCCATCCGGAGCGGGAAAGTCGGGAATAGCGGAACCATTCGGTTCGGCGGAAACTGGGCGTCTTGGCCTTCTGGGCCGCACGGAGCGCGAGGGCTTCGCGGGTGGCGTCGTCGAGCACGGGCTTTTGACGTGCGGTGTGGAAATCTTCCTCACCGTCGCTGTCCCAGTCGTCGTCGTCTTCCCAAGCGTCGTCCTTGCCCTCAGGGGCTTCGGTCGCTTCCTCTTGGGCAGGGGCCTCATCGGCGCCTTCGAGGCGAGCGATGAGATCCTTCTTGTTGCCCGAAACGGGAAGGTCGCGTTCCTTGAGCAGCTCCTTGAGCTGCGCGACGGTCATGCTGCTGAAATCGTCAGACATCTTGATCACTCCTTGGCCACGCGGTAAATACCGTCTTGGAAGACCCGGCGGTCACGGTTCTTCACCGTGGTGCTGCGTTCGATGTTGGCGGCGGTCTGACCGACCGCTTCCTTGTCGATGCCGCTCACGATGACGTCGGTTTTGTTCTCGACGCGGACGTCAACGCCGCTCAGAATGTCTGCACGGCGAGGCACACGCTCACCGAAGTAGTTGTTCACCACGAACTCGGATCCTTCGACCTTCATGGTCATGGGGAAGTGAGAGTAGAAGCAACGCAGGGTGTAGGAGAAGCCGGTGGACACACCCTTCACCATGTTGTTGATGTGGGCGTTCCAGGTGCCGGCCAAGGCCTTCTCTTTGCGACGGGGCAAGTCAACACGGACGATGAGTCCGGCGCCGTCCTGCAGAAGGACGACACGGCTGCTCTGGAATTCACGCGAAAGTTCACCCTTCGGGCCCTTGACGGTCAGCACGCCATCCGCAATGGAAGCGCTCACGCCGTCGGACAGCTCGATGGTGTGTTCGATACGGTCAATCTTCACCATGGTATCACCTCAGTACACAAAGGCCAGGAGTTTGCCACCGATGCGGGCGTCCTTGGCGTCGTAGTGGTTCATCACACCGGAGCTGGTCGAGAGGATCAGAAGCCCGAAATCCTGCGCTGGCAGGTACCGGGATTCCCATTGCTCGTACTCTTGGCGGCGCACGCTGTGACGTGGCTTGACGGTACCACAGCGGTTGATGGCTCCGCGCAGTTGCACGGCATAGTGGCCACCGCGGCCGTCTTCTTCACGTTCGTATTGACCGACGTAGCCGGCCTTTTGCATGATGGAAAGGACGTTGCCCAACAGCTTGGAAGCCGGGGAAAGGTCAACGGTCATTTTGCCGGCCTGTTCAGCGTTGTGAATCTTGACCAGCGCGTCGTTCAGTGGATCGAATTGCATCTCTCATCCCCCTCCTCAGTTCAACTTCCTGAAGCCAATCTCTGGCCCCACATCTCGGAAACACTGGCGGCAAAGGCGCAGCCCGTGTCGGCGAATCAAACCGCGACGGCGGCCGCAGCGGCGGCATCCGTTGGTTCGGCCAATGCGTTCTCCATGATCTCGTGCCATCCTAATCACTCCTCCATGATGGTCAACTCGAACGTCTCCTTGAACCAGGCACGGGCCTCGTCCGCGGTGACGCGGTGCTGTTGGCCGACCTTCGCCTTGTGGCGTCGGCGGCGGGAAACACGGTGACCGGGGCGCTCGAGCACCACGGTGATGTCCATGCCGAAGATGCCAATCTCCGGGTCGTACTTTTGCTCTGGGAAGTCCGTGTAGTCACGGATGCCGAAGGAAAGGTTGCCGGAACGGTCGAAGTTCCACGAAGGGATGGTCTTCTCACGGACCCAAAAGGCGTCCTTGAGGAAGGCCATGATGCGCTCTTGGTCGCGCATCGTCACCTTGCACCCGATGGGGGCACCTTGGCGCACCTTGAGGTCACGGTTCTGAATGCGTCCAAGCGTACGCTGAGGACGAACGCCGGTGACGATCTCCAGAACCTTCTCGGCGTTGAGGAGGCGTTCGCCACCTTCACCGACACCGATGTTCACGGAGACCTTGGTGATGCGAGGTTGCATCATGGGGTTGGCGGATTCGCTCACGCGGCCACCTCCGTGGTCGGCAGGTCGGCGGACCCGACAGCAAACACATTGCCGACGGTGGTGCCGAAGTCTTCGAACTGAACTTCGTTGGGCATGCTGGAGCGCTTGACGATGTATTCCTTCACATCGGCGAAGCTGCCGACGTGCACGCCACCAATGAGGTAGCAGCGGGTGCCTTCAGCGAACACGATGTGCTCGAGGACCTCCTGATCGGGGAGGGAAATTCGAACGGCGTCGTGGGTCGCGTACTGGTTGGCGTCGTCCACGAGGATGTTGCGACCGTCGTGGAGGTTGACTTGTGTCTTGCCTCCCTTGATCGTGGTCTTGCCTTCAACGCGGCACACCTTCCACGCGGCGTCAGCAGCGGGGATGGGGCGGTAGCGGAGGCGACCTTTGTGGTCCAGGATGCAGCGGTAGTTGTCCTCACCGAGGGTCAGGACGTCCATGAGACCAACGCTACGGCGGGTCTCGCGGCAGACGCGACCGTCGACCTTCACGAGGCCTTGGTTGACGATGGCACGAACCTCACGGTTGGAGGTCGCGAGTCCGAGGACGTCGCGGATGATCATGTTGAGGGGCATACCCAGTTCGAGCGAATGGGCACCGGGCTTGGGCTTGGACACCCAGACGCTGGTCTTCCGAGGAAGAGGCCAGCTACGGGGCATGACGAGGCGCTTCAGGTGGTTTGGACTGGCCATGATGTTCAACTCCTGTTCTCCGTGAGTTTCTGCATGCGCAGCTTGTCGGATTCATCCAGACGGGTGATCACAACGTTGGAGGCGTGCACGGGGACCGCTTCTTCGCGGTTGTCGGACTTGGCGACGGTGACGCCTTCAATGGTGAGGCGACCGGTGTTCGAGTCGACCGTCAGCACCACGCCTTCGGTGGTGCTGTCGTGGCGCTTGCCACCGTGGCGCTTGCCACCGTG
>QQSJ01000108.1 GCA_003602635.1 Candidatus Poseidoniales archaeon | reverse complement strand
GCAGGTCATCCGCAGGGACCTGCGCATCGAAGAGGACCTCGAAGACGTCCGACGCTTGGTGGCCAACGCGGACGTCATCCTCGAGAATTTCCGCCCCGGCCGTGCCGACGCCTGGTTCGCGCCCTGGCCCGAACGTGCCGTGGTGTGCAGCATCACGGCCTACGGCAACGACGGCCCGCGTCGAGACGAGGGCGGATACGACCTTGCCATGCAGGCCCGCAGCGGGTTGATGGGCATCACCGGTGACGCCGAGGGCGGGCCTGCCAAGGTCGGCGTGGCGGTCATCGACGTCGTCACTGGATTGCACGCCGGAGCGGCGGTGCTCGCCGCCTTGTTCCGTCGAGAACGCGAAGGTGTGGGTTCGCGGCTGACCTTGTCGCTGTGGGACTGCGCGCTTGACCTGCTCATCAACCAAGCCCAGAACGCCCTGGTCGGTGGCACCAATCCCGGCCGGATGGGGACAGCACACCCCAACCTCGTCCCTTACCGCGCTTTCCAGGCCTCGGACGGCGACGTGGCCATTGCGGTCGGATCCGACGCCCAGTGGGAGAAATTGGTGGGTGCGCTGGAATTGACCCTCCCCGAAAACGCCGATTGGGCCACCAACCCCGGCCGCGTCACCGACCGTGCCCGGGTTGAGGCGTGCGTCGCACACGCCGTGGCTCGCCTCTCGCGGGCCGAGGTCGAGGCACGCTTGGTCGGCGTGCCGTGCGCGCCGGTGAACCGCATCCTTGAAGCACTCGACGATGCGCAAGCCAAGGCCACCGGAGCGCGCATCGAAACCGAAGGCGTGCCGCACGTGGCCAGTCCACACCGCTTCCACACGTGATCACAGCTGCATCACGCCAAGCAGCGTGCCGTAACCGACGAGCATGAGGAAAGGCGTGTCCCACGCATGCGGAGAGTATGCTTCGGTCAGGGTCATGGCGATGGGGATGACCAGCAAGCCGGCGACAAATTGTGGCGTGGTCATGTAGGTGGCGTGCATTAGCAGCACCACGATGCCGGTGATCAGCACGCACGCGCTGCCTTCGAGGGTCCGGGTGAAGCGCTGGGAGGTGAACAGGGCTCGAACGCTGTATTCGCGCTTCCCAAAGCGGACGCCCACCGGCTCGGCCAAGCCATCGCCAACGATGTTGATGAGGATGGGAACCGTGACCAGCGCTTCGAGGCCAAGGTGGCCAAACCACCAGATCATGGGCACCATCACCGCGAAGCCGACCGCGTACTGCGTCCACAGCCACAACAACGTGTGTGGACGGTCTTCAGGTCGGTCGAAGCCGTCGAACATCAACTGAAACACCGGGACCTTGGTGCGGACCCGCTCGAGGAAAATCAGCAGGAAGCAGAGGGTGCCGACAGCGCTCACGCTGAGGTAGACCACATCGGTGAAGGTCTCCGAGGCGAGTTGTTGATCGATGAACACGGGGATGAAGAAAATCGCGAAGTGGTTGATCTTCCGCGTGTAGTTGACCTTCATCCCGCGCCGGGCCAGCACGCCAGAAATCAGCAGAACGGCCACCAAGCCGACGACCTTCGCCACGCTGGCCAAGGCCGTGGAGTCTGAAGCCATGCCACGAGGTGCCGCTTTGACGCCATAAGGGTGGCTCCAAATCGACACCAGGAGGGCAGAAACCGGTTGATTCATGGACAAGTCCGGTTGTCATCGATGCATGGCTGGAGGCCAAGGACTCGCCCTCGTTGGCGTGCTGACGGTGCTTCCGACGCCGATGTTGGCCGTCAACATCCTGTTCGCAGTGGCCCTGTTCACCCTCCCCAGCGCAATGGTTTGGCTGGATCGTCAGGACCGCATGCCCACGGCGCTGCCTTGGTTTCACCTTCTCGTGGTTACGCCGGTGCTGGCCTTCGCTCTGCTGATGATCTCCTTTCAGCCGAACAACTACTGCAACACCATCCTGCAGCACTCCGAGTTCCGAGCCTTCTACGTGCTGTTCCTTCCATTTTTGCCGCTCCTCGCCCACATGGTTGGCGCCAGCAAAGTGGGCCGGCCGTGGCTGTTTGGATGCATCCTCACGCTTTCCCTGCTGTTTGTGTTCGACCTGACGGTGGCCTACGAAGTGCTGCACATGGTGTACCAAAACGAAGCCGGAGAAGGCGTCGTGTATTCGGGTGCACGGGCATGGGAATGCAACCACTTCAACGGTGAATCCATGCAGGTGGCCTTCCGAGCGAAGTGGCGGGCCAACCAAGTCTTCCTGGTGATGATGCCCTTGCTGCTGATTGCAGCGCGTCTCGTGCATCGGCGACGCCGTGGGCCAGTGGACGAGGTTCAGAAGGAGAACAGCGAGGTTTGACCGCCGCCAAGGCGTCCTCCGTTCTCCAACTTCTCGAAGGCCTCGTCCATGCGGCGTTGACTGAAGGCCCGTTCGACCTGCAGGTATTGCTTCAATCCGGCCACGTCCACCGGCTTGAGGACCAGCTGATCCGGTTCCGTCGGTGTGGAAGGGTGATCGTGGAAGATGGCGCGCACCTCGGCGATGTTGTCGGGCACATCGACGCCCTTGGCTTCGCACACCCCTTCCAAATCACCGTGCTTGTGGAGCAGTTTGAGGCCGGTTTTGGGCCCCACGCCACGGATGCCGGGGTGAAAGTCTGTTCCAATCATGATGCCCAGATCGACCAGTTGTTCTTGGGACAAATCGAGTTCTTTCCGCATTGCATCGAGATTAATTCGCTCTGCATAAACGGTCCTCCCGTAGCGCTTGGTCCCGTCGGCCATCAGGTTTCGAACGAGAATGGGTGAGCCGTAGAGCAGGGCATCCCAATCTTGGGTGGCCACCACGTCAAGGTGCCCGCGCTGAGCCATGACGGCCGCTTGGGCCTCTCCTTCGGCCGCGGCATCGACCCAGGGTACGCCAAGGAGATCCAGCATGTCCTTCGTTTCCTGCACCATCTCTGGAGAGTAGTGCATGATTCGGGCGGCCAACTTCTGTGCCAGCCGGTGGTCGCCCGCGGCGCGTGCCGCAGCATACTGTTCCTCGGATTCCTGGCGACGTTCGCGGCGAGCGGCCAGTTCGTCGGCCTTCAGCGCGGGAGAATCTCCGTCAAACACGTACACGGGAATGATGCGGTGTTCAAGCAGGGCGCACGTGCGTTGCAAGAAGCCCATCAGATGGGCCACGTAGCGGCCGTCTGGCGCCCTGAGCGGCATGCCGTCTCCTTCCGGAGAGCGGTCCCGCATGGTGGTCAAGAATTGGAAGGCGGTGAGGAAGGCGTCGATCCCGACCCGCTTGCCCGCAAGGTCCGGAAGTCGAACGCGCTCGCTGACGGCGAGGTCCTTCAGGTTGCAGCCCATGCAATGCCCTCCGTCACCGCCCTTTGTGGTTCTTCGCCCCGCCGACAAGGCGTTGAATCCACGGCCCCTCGGAGGAGCATGGCGGGGACGGTATGCGTGCTTGCCTTGCGTGGTGAGGCCACGGCCCTCGCCTTGGCCGAAGCGGAAGCCCTTGGCTTCCAAACCGATGAACGCCACGGGCGTTTGGCCCTTGGTGGTCGTACGGACGACCTGAGCGTGGCGGCGGGCATCGATGCGGTGTTGGACGGCGGGGGTCTTCTCGCGTGGACGTCGAACGACGCTTTTGTGGCGTCTGTGGTGGAGCGGTGGGAGCCACCGGAAGGACGCGTCTGCGTCCGTGTTGAGCGCTTTGGCGGCCGCATGAAGGACTCCTCCACCCAATCGATTGCCCGCAGCCTTGGCGGTCATCTCTCCGACATGGGCCGCGCGATCGACCTCGACCGCCCAGAACACGTGCTTCGTGTCGTCCTTGACGCCACGTCGCTCCACGCCGGATGGGGATGGGACGTGCCCCGCTCCACCCGCCTTAGCGTGGGTGCACGTCGGGCTGGTGAGCGCCCGTTCTTCCGTCCTGTCAGCCTCGACCCAAACCTTGCCCGGACGGCGGTCAACCTCGCCAACGGCTCACGCAACGGCGTTCTGCTCGACGCGATGACCGGCACAGGCGGTTTCCTCATCGAAGGAGCCCTCACAGGTCGAGAAACCGTGGGCATGGACCTTGATCCGATGATGGTGGACGGGGCAAAAGCGAACCTCGAATGGGCCATAGACGGGGAGGCGCACCGTGGCTCGGTCGTCCTTGGCGACGCCACGTCCCTTGCCACCTCGCTGCCCGCTTCTGCTCGAGGGCGCATCACAGGCCTCGTCCTTGATCCTCCCTACGGCCGGAATTCGCACGGTTCACACGGACCGTGGGAATTGCTTGCCCGAGTGTTGGCCAGCACCGCGAACGAAGCGAGCCCAGAAGGGGCTGGATGCTGCCTCATCCTTCCCATTGCGCCGGTCACCACAGCAGCCGATGGCGTGGTGGATGCATCCACGAAGGTGGAACCGCTCCACGGCGCATGGGAGGATGTGCTCGACCTGTTCGAGACTTCTGCGTGGAGCTTGCGGCCTGAACGGTGGTCGGTGCGGGTCCATGGAAGCCTTGCGCGGCTCATCCTCCACGCAACATGCGCTCCTCCAAGTTGAGGAGCACCATGGCGTCGTCTTCGCTCGGCGGCGGAAAGCCGTCCGGGTGCGGGCACTCTTCGTCCACCACGGCGCGGTCGTCGTCGTTGAGGACCACCGGATACATCCTGCATCCTTTGGGCCGAAATTCGTAGATGCTGCACAGACCAGGCGCATCGGCCTCGGCCGAATCCGTCAGCAGAAAGGTGCAGGCACGCGTGCTGGCTTCGTTGAGGAGCGTCAGGACGCCCTGGTCGTTTTCCCACGTGAACGCCGACACGTCCTTTCCGGTACGGCGGGCGATCTTCGCGGCCTCTTCACGCGTCAACGGCATGGTCGTGTCCCGACAACACCGCGAGCACGACGCGGTCACGCACGGCAATTGGAGGGCCACGTGTCCATCCACCCACCCTCCTTCTTCAAGAGGGGTGG
>QQSJ01000107.1 GCA_003602635.1 Candidatus Poseidoniales archaeon | reverse complement strand
GTACCAGTTGGACAGGTCGTTGACGATGAAATCCTCCAGTTCACGGCAGGCCTTGTGGTAATCCCAGCTCACGAAGCCTTCGTGGTAGGCCTGAGCGACCGTCGACAAGCGGGAGAGGACCCAGCGGTCCAGCGCCGGTCGGTCTTCGACCGCCATCGCTTCGGAAGCCGCAGGGTCGTAGCCGTCCATGGCCGCATAATCCGCATGGAACTTGTAGACGTTCCACAGGGTGAGGAACATCTTCGCATAGGTCTCACGCACGCCGTTTGAATCGAACTTCAATGGATTCCATGGCGCTCCTGCCGTCACCATGTACCAGCGCGTGGCGTCGGCCCCTTCGCGGTTGAAGTGGTCCCAGGGGTCGACGATGTTGCCGCGTGACTTGGACATCTTCTTGCCTTCTGCGTCGAGGATGAGTCCCAGCGAAAGGCAGCGCTTGTAGGCGGGTGAATCGAAGACGGTCGTGGACACGGCGAGCAGCGTGTAGAACCAGCCGCGCGTTTGGTCCACGCCTTCGCAGATGTAGTCCACCGGGAAACTGGCGTCAAAGCGCTCGCCGCCGTCGAAGGGGTGGTGCCATTGCGCAAAGGGCGCACAGCCCGAATCGAACCAGCAGTCCATCACGAAGGGCTCGCGTTGCATTGGCAGGCCGGTCGGGCTGACGAGGGTGAAACCGTCCACCACCGGTCGGTGCAGGTCCACGTCGTCGGGGCAGGCCGGGTTCTCGAAACCGGCGGCGTTGGCCTTCTCGACCTCGGCCTGAAGATCGGCGATCGAGCCGACGCACAGCATTTCGCCGGTTTCGCTGCGCCACACCGGCAGGGGCGTGCCCCAGTAGCGCTCACGGGAAATGGCCCAGTCCTTGACGTTGCGAAGCCACTCGCCAAAGCGGCCTTCGCCGACCCAGTCGGGGGCCCACTCGACCTGATCGTTGAAGGCGAGCAAGCGGTCCTTGACCGCGGTCATGCGCACGAACCAGCTGTCCATGGCGTAGTAGAGCAACGGATGGTCGGTGCGCCAGCAGTGCGGGTAATCGTGGAGGTAGGCCTTCTCACGGTAGAGCACGCCGGAGGGTGCGCCGTTGTTGCCCGGTCCACCGTCGGACGCAAGCAGGCGAATGATGTCCTCGTCGCAGGACTTGACGTAGCGGCCGTCGAGTTCTGGGTGGACGCCTTCGACGAAGGCGCCGTCCATGCCGACGGTGTGGTGTGCAGGCAAGCCGGCTTCCATCCCGAGGTGGTAGTCGTCTTCACCGTACATGACGGCGGTGTGCACCACACCCGTACCGTCCGTGGTCGTGACCCAATCCGCGGACAACACCGTCCAGGCCGTGTCGGAATCGCCACGGGGCACGGCCTCAGGGAAGAGCGGATGGTAGGCGCGGCCGACGAGGTCGGCGCCTTGGATGCGTTCGACGACCTCGACGTGGTGGCGCAACACCTCGCCCATGAGGTCCTCTGCGAGGATCAATTCCTCGCCAACGGCGGCGCCACCGGCGCCTTCCCATGCTTCGGGATCGGCCGTCACGCGGACGCGGACGTAGGTGACCTCAGGCCCAACGGCCAAGCCGACGTTGCCGGGAAGCGTCCACGGCGTGGTCGTCCAGGCCAGCACGGAGGCCTCGTCATCGACGAGTCGGAATTTGACGTACACCGAGGGTTCCTCGACTTCCTTGTAGCCGAGGGCGACCTCGTGGCTGGAGTAGGAGGTCCCGGTTTGCGGGCAGTACGGCAGCACCTTGTGCCCGCGGTAGAGCAAGCCTTGGTCGAACATGCGCTTCATGGCCCACCAGGTGGATTCCACGTAGCCGTTGTCAAGGGTCACGTAGGGGTCGTCAAGGTCCACCCAGTACGCCATGCGTTCCGTCATTTCACGCCAGGCCTGTTCGTAGGTCCAGACGGATTCACGGCAGGCGTCGTTGAAGGCCTGCATGCCAAAGGCTTCGATCTGCTCGTTCGACATCAGGTCGAGGCGCTTCTGCACTTCGATTTCCACAGGCAGACCGTGGGTGTCCCAGCCGCCTTTTCGCTCAACAACGAAGCCTTGCATCGTCTTCCAGCGGCAGACGAGGTCCTTGTAGGTCCGAGCCACCACGTGGTGGATGCCAGGTTTCCCGTTCGCGGTTGGCGGCCCCTCGAGGAAAATGAAGGGTGCACCGCCGCGCCGTGCCTCGATGGAGGCCTCAAACGCACCTTCCTCGGCCCACTGCTTCAGCAGGCCCCCTTCGAGGGCCACCGGGTCGAGGTCGCCCGCAGGCGAAGGACGAGGCATGCGCCGAGCACCAAGGGCCTCGTCTTCAACCTCTCCCCGCTCCTTTTCCATTCAGGTCCAACGGTGAAGGATTCAAGTCCCGTGAGGTGCACGGATGCCCTATGGATGACGCGCGAGGCCGGGGGTTGCCCTGCGCCCTGCTGTTGCTGTTCATCCTCGCCAGTTTCTCTCCAATGGTTCCGGCGCCGTCCTTTCAGGACGCGTTGGAACCTTCTGCAGCGTCCCGCGGCAACGGTCCCGAACTGTCCCTTGGCCAATCGCAATCGGTGATCATGGACGTCGGCCCCGACGCGTCGAACGACCCGGCCTGGATCGACTTGCCTACCCGCGACCCACTCACATCGCTTGAGGTGAAGGTCGAACCCACCGTTGAAGCCACGCGTGACGGTTTTTCCTGGACGGGCAGCGACGCTTGGAACCACCCCGATGCCATTTCCGACGGCGTGTCCACGGCTGGTGGAGCCCTTGTCGGCTCCGGCGGGGCGCAGTTTTGGGACTTCAACAGCGGCGCGCCGGGCTGGAGCTTTTCCAACTCGTATGCGTCGAGGGTGACCTCTCCAGCGTGCGGTTACAACGGTTCATCAGGCGGTTCCATCCGCACCTACGCTGGCTCGACCTACGCCACTTCGCCCAGCATCGACCTCTCTGGCGTGCCCTCGATGCCGCTGCACGTGATGATCCGGCAAGGTTCCTCGTCCTGCGGTGAAGAGCCGGACTCCAACGAGGATCTTCGCATCCAATACAGGACTGCATCCAACGGTTGGACCAACCTGCACACCGTGTCAGGTTCACCTTCGTCGAACAACACGTGGACCTTCTTCAGTTGGAACCTCCCAAGTGCTGCTCTTCACGCCAACGCGCAAATCCGCTTCCACCAAACGTCTGGTTCAAGCACGTGCTGTGATTATTGGTTCATCGACGACGTTCGCTTGGCCGCGCCGCTGGTGTCGGAGTGGACCTCACCGGCCATTGGATGGAGCGGTGGCGTCAACAACGTCGAGGAAGGCCGATGGTCCGACGTGTCCATCGAAGCAGACCTTCCATCGGGATCGCAACTGCTCTGGACCGTCCTCGACGGCAACGGGAACCCCATCGCTTCCCACACCAACCGCAGCGGGGCCATGATTGACCTCAGCCTGCTCGATGCCGACGTCCATGACAAGATTCGCCTCCACTTGACCATGCTCCCAGGCGCAGGTGGTTCCATGCCCACCGTTCATGCGCTGCATCTCGACGGCCGTTGGGCAGACCATTTGTGGGCTGACCCTGAGCAGAACGGTTGGGAGCTCAACGCTTCCGTTGGATGGACCAATTACAACATCGCCGAGGTGCCAGGCAGCGTGGCTGCACCCACGGATTTTTCCGAAGGCATGCGCGTGGAGGGCAACGACGGTGGATGGGTCACTACGCCATGGATTCACAGCGACT
>QQSJ01000106.1 GCA_003602635.1 Candidatus Poseidoniales archaeon | reverse complement strand
CTCGAGGCGGCTGGCCATGCGGTCCAGCTCGGCAAGAGCCATCGCGAGGTTGCGCTCGGTGGCGTTGCTCACGCGGGAGCGCTTCTGCCACTTGCGCATGCGGTAGAACTGGGAGCGGTAGCGCGAGTTGATCGTCTTGCCCGAGTAGTCCTTGTTCTGCCAATCGATGTCCGTGGACAATCCCTTGTCGTGGAGCATGACGGTCATCGGAGCACCGGTACGGGCGCGCTGGTCGCCCTGTTCGGGGGAGAAGACGCGCCACTCGGCGCCCTGGTCGATCACGTTGTCTTCGAGCACCAGCCCGCAGTCGTCGCAGACCAGTTCGCCGCGGGTCTCATCGCGGGTGAGGCTTCGACTGCCACATTCACTGCATTTGACAACGTCTTCCACATGCCTGTCTTCCATCACGCTCACCTCATGGACTCAGTGACCGAGTCCACGTCTTAAACCCCAACCGGTATGGTATTTGAACATTTTTCCGGGGAGTCCAAGTACCTAAACACGTGAAGAAGTCCGCAGTAGACCGTTTTTCCGTGTTTTGTAAACATCACGGGATTGAACGTGGCCATTGTGGTCGTGGATGCCCTCCCGATTTGGTTAAACAGGTGCGACCAATGGGAGAGCCGGGGATGGGGATGCAGCACCAAACACCATCCGTCATCCGGCTCGAGGAGGGGGCCCGCGTCCTCTTCCTGACCAAGGACCTTGACCTCATCCGAAAGCAACTCTACGAGGGGCTCAACCTCCGCATGGAAGACCTCGCCGTGGAGGACCTTCTCGACGACATCAACACCGACGTCATGACTCCTGCGTGGGTCTGTTTCGACCATGACCCGGCCGAGATCGCCAAGAACGCATACGCCGGATTGATGCACGAAGGCAAGCGTGTGTTCGAGGAAAACGCGCTCATCAACGGCGGCTTCCAAGTCATCGTCTCCGGTCAACGCAAAGGCACGGGCTCAAGCCGCGAAACCGCCGCACAATGCGAACGCTGGGCCGGCATCCGCGTGGTCATCGCCGCGTCTTTTGCCCCAATCCACGAGAGGAACAACATCAACCTCGGTCAATTGATGGGTGACCACGCGATGCTCGAGCGCCTGCAAAACGGCGAGGAACTCGCGCTCGAGGAGTTCACCTCACGCTACGACCCGGTGACGCGCCTCATCCTCGAGGAAGGTGGGCTCTTCCCCTTCGCGAAGCGACTCGCCGCAGGCGAGCTTGATCTGCCCGCGCTCACCACGCCATCGCGCCCGATGACCATGGCCGAGAAGATCGTCGCGCGCAACCTTGTCGGCCAACCAGAAGACCAGTGCGTCAAGCCGCACGACCCGGTGATTGCCGGCGTGCAGGGCGGGTACTCCCACGAATTCACCACGGCGCAGGTGCACACTTTCCTGAGCGAGGTCTACGGCGAAGACTACACCTTGCCAAACCCCGGAAAATTCGCCGTGTTCGAAGACCACCTGCTCTACGCCGACCACAACCCTCGGTTCATCCCCTTCATGCACAAGGTCCAGACCTTGCGCGACCTGCAGAAGGCCTTCCAAGTCCATACCGGCGTGCGTGATTACAGCGCTGTGGACGGTGTTTCGCCCGGCATCTGCCACCAAGTGGCCCGAGAGGAATTCATCGAGGTGGGCGACTTCATCCAAGCCACGGACAGCCACACGTGCATGGGCGGCGTGTCCAACGCGCTGACCTACGGCGTGGGGGCCACCGAATACGCGAACTTGGTCAGCGCAGGATTCACCTTCGTCAAGGTGCCAGAATCCATCCGCTTCGAACTGGTGGGCGAACTGCACCCCGGTTGCACCGCGAAGGACGTCATCCTGCACATCCTCGCCGATCACGCTCGGGAGGAACTGACCCTCAACCGCAGCATGGAATTCGGCGGACCTGGCTTGGCCTCCCTTTCCGTGGACGAGCGGGCCACCCTGTGCAACATGGCCACGGAATGCAGCGCCCGGACCGGCATCTGTGAGGCCGACGAACAGCTCTACGCCTGGATGGGTGAGCGCATGCCTCACCTCGACCTCGACGCCCAGCGGGCCTTGGCCGTCGCTCCCGACGAGGGCGCGGTGTACGACGGTGGCGTCCACGTCATCGACCTGAACACCATTCAGCCGATGGTCGCCCACCCGGGCGATCCCGACAAGGGCATCCCCTCGGACCCGACCAACGGCGCCAACGTGGCCGACGTGAACAACGTGGCCATCGACATCGCATACGGCGGTTCGTGCACGGCCGGAAAGGAAGACGACGTGGCCTATTACGCCCAAGTGTGCACCGCGGCCGAAGCCGCCGGACTCGTGGTGGCGGAAGGCGTGGAATTCTACATCCAATACGGCTCTGGCCACGTCAAGGCCCTCGCCGTGCGCGAAGGCTGGCACGACCTCTTCGGACGCGTCGGTGTGAAACTCATCGATCCCGGTTGCGGCGCGTGCATTGGAGCAGGACCCGGCGTCTCGACCGAGGCGGACCAGGTGACCGTGTCGGCCATCAACCGCAACTTCCAGGGCCGTTCTGGCCCCGGCCGGCTCTACTTGGCCAGCCCACTGACCGTGGCGGCCAGCGCGTTCACGGGCCAGATCACCGCTTGGCGGGACGACTTGTTTGCGTGAATCGAACCCGGTTCTTCATGAACCGTCGGTGAAGCCTGTGCATCGTTCGAGGCCCGACGTCATCAGGACGGAGGAGGACCTCAGGACGGTGCTTGCATGACTGAAAAGAGGGACATCGCCGCCAAAATGGCTGGAAACCAAAAGCAAGCATCGATCTCTGAGTTCTTTGAGAAAAACAAGCACTTCCTCGGCTTTGACAGCCTTCACCGCTCCCTCATCACCGCCGTCAAAGAAGCGGTGGACAACGCCCTTGACGCCTGCGAAGAAGCACGCATCCTCCCCGACATCCGCATCGAAATTCGCAAGGCGGACCCGCGCCGGGACATCATCGAATTGGAAGTGGAGGACAACGGACCTGGCATCCCTCGCGACAGCATCGCCAAGGTGTTTGGCCAGCTGCTCTTCGGTTCGCGCTTCCACGCCATCCGACAATCCCGCGGCCAGCAGGGCATCGGCATCACGGGTGTCGTGATGTACAGCCAGCTGACTACCGGCAAGCCCACCCACGTCCGCTCCAAAATCGCCAGCGAAACCACGGCCGTGGAAATGGAACTCGGCCTCGACACCAAGTCGAACAAAGCGATCAAAAGCAAGGAGCAGCGTGTGCCGTGGATCCTCGACGACGGCACCGAGAAGGTCTCGGGCCTGAACGTGCGCTGCCGCATGAAAGCCAAGTTCCAGCGCGGCAAGCAGAGCGTCTGGCAGTACCTCCGCATGACGAGCATCGTCAACCCACACGCCAGCATCACCTTCGTTGACCCCGAAGGGGAAACGACCCACTGGCCGCGTGTGACCGAGCGCTTGCCTCGAAAGGTCAGCGCCATCAAGCCGCACCCGCACGGCATCGAATTGGGGCAACTCAACCGCTTGGCCAAGGCCACCAAGGCCGCCAACCTCAGCATCTTCCTGAAGACCGATTTCTCAGGCGTCCCCGGACGTGCCGTCAAAGAGATGTGCGAAGTTTCGGGCCTGATCGACAGCAAAGGTCAGCCGTTGAAATCCCGACCCGGACGACTCGATCCTGAACAAATTCGCGCCCTTGCAGAAACCTTCCAGGGCATTCGTGGCTACCTCCGCCCCTACCGCCTCGACCACCGTGGCTCACGCATTTACGTGGCCGATGCACGGCGCCCCGGCAGCCCAAGCGCGCCGATCGCCGACGCCAAGCACGGCGACCTGATGGAAGCCCTCACGGACGCGACCATCGACGACCTGCTTGAGATCGTGACCTCGCGCACCGACATGCATTGGGAAGAGAGTTTGACCGAACTGCTCGGCACCGTGAAGGCAGCCCACGGCGATGGGCCTTGGAACAAACAGGCGGCCGATGCGATTTCCAAGCACCTGCGAAAAACGTGGGACCCTCGTATTGTGTTCGAAGCGGTCAAACTGCTCAAGCCGCCCATCGACTGCCTCTCGCCCATTGAGGAGCTCCTCATCAAGAAGGGGCTCTCCAAAACCATCGATTCACGCTTCGTCACCACCCTGACACGTGCTCCAACGGTAAGCACGGGCAACCCCTTCCAGATCGAGGTCGGACTCATCTTTGGCGAAGGCATGCCGTCCGACTCGGCCGTCGAAGTGCTTCGCTTCGCCAACCGGGTGCCGCTGATGTACCAACAAGGCGGTTGCATGCTTACCAAGGCCATCGAATCCGTCGACTGGCGGCAGTATGGGCTTGATCAACCGGGTGGAAACGGCGTACCCAAAGGGCCCGCAGCCATCTTGGTCCACTTGGCCAGCACCAACGTTCAGTTCACGTCCGAAGCCAAAGAGGCGGTCGCGGACAACGAAGAGGTGCGTGAAGAGGCCAGAAAGGCGATGCTCGAACTTGGTCGGGGGCTTCGCAAGCACCTGGAGAAGAAGAAGAAACTCGCCAAGACGCAAGAGAAGTTCGAACTCATCACGGACATCCTGCCGGCCATCGCCGAAAAGTCTGCAGCGATCCTCGGTCGCGACGTCCCGCCGTTGGCCGGTTCCATCACGAAAATCATGAACGCCGTGATCGCACAAGAGGCCACCACGTGGGACAAAGAGCACAAGCGCACCAACGTCGAAATCTCGCTGCGGAATTACACCGCCAAGGCCCGCTCCTACACCTTGTTGGCCGCGTGGCCGCAACGGCAAGGCGCGACCATGATCAACAACGAACAGGGTGGACGATCGGAAATGACCGGCGTGTGGGCCTGGAAGTTGGAGACCCTCAAACCGGGCGAATCCGCCACCATCACCTTCGGCCTGGAAGGGCTGGAAAAGGGGGACTGGACGGAGACGGACGTGTTCTATCGCGGCGCGGGCGACGTCATCGGTGCAAGCAAGATGGACGACGCGTTGTTGGCCGAATTGCGCCGACAGGAAGAGGTCCTGAGCGGCGATCCTGAGGACGAGGATGGCGGTGCCCTCGAGGAGGCTTCCGACGGGGCCCCCGAGGAGCCAAGCGCCACGACGCCTCCGCCGGACGAGGACCCCGTCGAACCTGCGGCCCCAAGCGGCCCCAAACAGACCCTGTTTGACTACACGGAGGGTGACGCATGAGCGACCGAACGCATTCCCCTGAAGAGACGAAGGCCGCGTTGCACGACGTGGTCGTCGAGATGTACGACCGCATCGTGAAGGGTGAACCTCCCACGATGACGCTCCCGGTCCGCACCAAGAACAACATCACGTTCAACACCCGATTGGGCGTGTACAAGTACGGAAAATCGACCTCTGTTCGTGACGCAACGTCGTTGCGATCGGCCAAGCAATTGCTTCGCGCGCTTCACGTGGTCGAGTTCATCGAGGAGATGATCGACGCCGGCAAATCAAGCACGCTCAGGGAGATGTACTACATCTCCGAAGGCTGGGGGCATGGGAAGTTTGGCTCGCAGAACGAGAGCAACAACCTGGCCGAAGACCTCGAGGTGGTCACCAAGTGCCTGCGTGAGGACTTCAAACTCCGTCCTGAGGAGGACGGGGCGCGCATCATTGGGAACATCACCCTGCAAGAGCGCAACCGACGCGGTGAATGGATGCGCATCAACGCCCGCGATGACGTTGGCGATTCCGGGTACGGTGTGCCGTACAACGTCGAATCGGAGAAATTGGAACTCATCGAGCACGACGTGGATTTCATCATGGCCATCGAAACGGGTGGTATGTTCGATCGTCTGATTGAAAACGGATTCGACGAAGACCATCGGTGTGCGTTGGTCCACCTCAAGGGCCAACCTGCACGGTCCACGCGACGCATCATGAAGCGGATGAGCGAGGAATGGGATTTGCCCGTCGTGGTCTTCGCTGACTGTGACCCCTGGTCCTACCGTATCCACGCTTCGATCGCCTACGGCGCCATCAAAACAGCCCACATTTCGGAATACCTCGCCACGCCCACGGCGACCTACCTTGGCATCACCGCCGACGACATTGTGGCGTACGACCTGCCCAGCGACGACCTCTCGAAGAAGGACATCGAAGCCCTCAACGCCGAATTGACCGACCCCCGGTTCCAGGACCAATGGTGGCAAGATCAGATCAACATGATGCTGAAGCTCGGGAAGAAGGCTGAACAGCAGTCCTTGGCCAAGTACGGCCTTGATTTCGTGACCGACACGTACCTGCCTGAGAAGTTGGCCGAACTCGGTCTGGCTTGACGGTTCAGCGCGAGGCTTCTTGACCGTGGAGCCGACGCCAGCCCGTGACACCCGAACCGCCGGCGGCCTCGCCTTGGCCCATGCGCGTCGTGGTGCTTGGTGCCTTGCTGCTGTTGTCGGGATTCATGATGTTCGGTTCGATGGGCGGTACGCTCAACGAGGCCTTCGACCCCCGCAGCACCAACGTGGCTGAAGTCTCGGGAGGAGAGGAGGCGCTCAGCGACCTCCGCCCGGTGTGCCACGCGCTCTACGTTCTCGCGGACCAAACCGCCAACGCGACCTTGCTGCAGTCGGACGGATGGTCGACCAGCGGCACGCCGCTTGAGGAATCGGAATGCCGGAGCGAGTGGGAGCCGATGACGGTCGAGCGTGGCGTCCTTTTCGTCCGCGTGGCGGCATGGGACGTGGAAACGTCTGGTGAACATCTGATTCAACTCGAAGCGGACCCAGAGGTCGAAGCATGGCTTGTGGACGTCCCCGCCATGGAGCAAGGCATGCTTTCCTCCCCATGGATCCTGACCGCTTTTGCCCTGTGCGGTTTCGGCGTGCTCGTCCTCCCTGTGGGACTGACGTTGTTGTTTTCTGAGCGACGCAGGCGTGGCCAACGCATCATGATGGTCGCCGCAAACGGACAACTCCACCCGGTCACCCCGGGTGGTATGGAAGCCTTCGGCATGCCCGCTCAACCGCGTGAACAGGACTTGCCCTTCGACCCCATCACCGGCGCCTACCGTGAATCGGAACGGCCCGCTGCCGGCGCAGACGCCGCGCCTGACGGGATGCTCACGACCGAACAGGTCTACGCGCTGATGCGGGGCGACATCGAAGGGGCGCTCCCGCCTGAAGCCCGACCAGAAGGTCCACGTGACCCCTTCGTGGCCACAAGCCGTCGGGTTGCTCCGGCGCCTGCTGAACCCGTGACGCCGGCGAAACACGCGCCTGAACCTTCGACCGGCAAAGACTGGCAATCGTGGGACGAGGGCCCCTGAGGTGCCGGCATGATCGCAACCCTCTCCCGAATCATCGCTGCGGTCATCGCCCTCGTGATGTTCGCGTTGTTTCTGATCACGCCGCCCGCCTTGATCTCTGACGCGGGCGAAGAAAACGCCATGCTGCCGCCGTGCGACGT
>QQSJ01000105.1:3398-6271 GCA_003602635.1 Candidatus Poseidoniales archaeon | reverse complement strand
TCGTACCAGTCGCCTTGGCGGTAGATGGTCGAGCCGTCGCCGTCTTCGAGCTTGTCGTCGATGATTTCGATCTTGTACGGGTTGTGCTCAAAGTGGTCCCGCAGTTCCGCTTCGTCGAGTTCCACACGTTCCACGGGGAGGTTGCGCCGGGCGATTTCGTGCATCTTTTTCTGAATCGCCTTGAGGTCGCCCTCACCGATGGGTTCCATGGCGAAGTCGTAGTAGAATCCGCGGTCGATGGCGGGGCCGATGGTCGGTTTTGCGTCAGGGTAGATCGCCATGACCGCCTGAGCCAACAGGTGCGCAGCCGAGTGGCGCAGAATGTGCATGCCTTCGTCGCTTGCTCCAGCGATGCCGGTGACGTTGCAGTCCTCGTGCAACGTGGTCGACAGGTCGCGCTCGACACCGTCGATGGACGCCGCCACGCACCCGTGCTTACGGCCGAGGGCGTCGGTGACGACTTCACCGGCCGTGATGCCGGCCGCGTACTCGTTGACCGTGCCGTCGGGCAGCGTGACGTGGACCATCGTCATGGTGTTCCCTCGGCTCAGGGGTCGGGCTCGACCACTTGAACCGTCCGTCGCTGAACGCCTCACCACGCGATATCGTCGTCGTCCGCAAGGTCGCCCGTCGGCCGGGCCACGAGGTTGACCTTGGGTGCGGGAGCCTTCGGACGGCTGCCTTCCACGTGCATGACGTCCGCTGCTTCTGCTTGCGTTGCGCCTCGATAGTTCACGGGCTCCGCTGCAGGTGTGGGCTCAGCCGGTGGTTCGGCCTTCTCCACGGCGGGCTTCGGGGCAGCCTGCATCTCGGCGATGCCGGCTGCGAAGAGATCCTCAACACGCGGCGTGGTGTCGTCGGGGTGGCGGTGTTCCATGCCGTTGGCAAAGCGAAGGCACGCGATGAAGATGGCGCTGGTGCAGTGCGGACCTTGATGAGGTCCGTGCCGTTCGCCTTACCATGCGCATCGGCGTGGTCGTGAACCCAGACGCGGGTTTGGGGGGTCGTCTTGCCTTCAAGGGCAGCGACGGGCGAGCGGCCGAAGCGCGGGCTGCTGGCGCTGAAGACCGCGCAGGGCCGAGGATGAACGAGGCGCTGAACGCGTTCGCCGACCTTCTCGCCTCGCCGTTGAATCGGACCAACCTTGCGCCGACCTTCGTCGGATGGACGGGTCGCATGGGCGAGGCTTGGCTGCCCGCTGACTCCTCCTTCGAAGCCATTGGCGTCACGCCGCAATCGACCAGCGCCGCCTCGACGGCGGAATTGGTGGGTCACGTGCTGGAGGCCGGTGTTGATGCCATCCTCTACGCGGGCGGCGACGGCACCACGCGAGACATCGTCGAGGCCCTCGGCCAGCTCGGCGAGGAAGCGACCACCACGCCGCTGATCGGTGTGCCCGGGGGCGTGAAGATGCACAGCGGCTGCTTTGCGACCACGCCAACCGCCGCCGCCGAAGTGTTGCTGGCCTTTGCTCAAGGTGACCTTCGCACGGCGTTGACCGAAGTGATGGACCTCGACGAGGAGGTCTACCTCAAGGGCGAATGGCGTGTTCGAATGTACGGTGAAGCCTGGACGCCAGCGAGCCCCCGTTTCATGCAAGGCGCCAAGGAACAGGTCGAGCGCGAGTCCGAAGAGGACACCATCGAAGGCATGGCGGAACACGTCCGGTTGCTGATGGAAGACGAGGACCTCATGATCGTCTGGGGCAGCGGAGGCACCTTGCGTACGGTCGGTCGGCACCTCGACCTCGAACTGACGCTGCTCGGCATCGACGTCGTTCACGGAGGACAGGTGCATGCAGACCTCGACGAGGCCGCGTTGTTGGACGTGATTCGTGCCCATGACGGGCCGCGGCTGCTGCTGCTTTCGCCGATGGGCGGCCAAGGCTTCCTCATCGGGCGCGGAAACCTGCAACTTTCGCCCGATGTCCTCGTGGCCATCGGTCTCGATCACCTCTTGGCGGTGGCCACGCCCTCGAAATTGCTTGGTTTGTCCTCGTTGCGCATCGACACAGGCTCAGCAGATCTTGATGCGACCTTCCTTGAGCGCCGTTTCGTCAAGGTCCTCCAAGGGTTCCGGACCACGCGGGTCATGCGTGTGCACGGTGCTTGACCACGACCTTCTTGTTCCTTCTCGGCTCCGTATGTGGCATGAAGAACAGCGGCGTTTGTCCAAAGTGCAAGAGCACGGACATCAAGATGAACACCCTTGGTTCGTGGGGGAACATGACGGCTGGCAATTTTTACCGTTGCAAGGCCTGTGGCTTCACGGAAATCTGGTCCGACAAATCGCATCAACGCGACCTCGGCATCCTCGTCGGTGTCAGCATTGTGGGGAGCATCATCGCTCTCGCGATCCTCGCTTACTTGGTGCTCACCGTCTGATCATTCATCTTCTCCATCTCGCTTGAGATGCTTGATCTCACGCACACTTGAACCAACTTCTGGAAGTTCTGCCATCGTCTTTTGCATGCCTTCCGTGATCTTAAGCGCCTCAAGCTTCCTTCCCGAAGGAATGATTCGAGAATCGTAGGTCGCGACCGCGTCGTTGTATGCTCCGACCACCGTGTTCAGGTTTCGTCCCAGTTTCGCAAGGTCGTGGCTGAACTTTGTTGCTCGCTCGTAGAATTCCTTGGCTTGTCCATGAATTTCACGGGCATTTTCGGCCATGGATTGCTGGTTCCAATACAGGCCTACTGTCCTCAACAAAGCGAGTAGCGTGACGGGTGTCACAATCAAAACGTGCTTACTGAATGCGTATTCTTGCAAGGACGGTTCATACTCAAACGCCGTTGAGAGAATCGGTTCAGCGGGAATAAACATCACTGTGAAATCAGTTCCTTCCAGCAATCGAGGGTAGTCTCGAGCAGCAAG
>QQSJ01000105.1:0-3389 GCA_003602635.1 Candidatus Poseidoniales archaeon | reverse complement strand
TTGGCATGTTCTTTCATTTTGAGGGCACGGGCCTCTCCATCATCCATTTCCAACCCGTCCCAGTAGGCAGCAAGTGGGACCTTTGAATCAACAGGTACGTGGCCTCCATTCGGTATTTTCGCAAGGAGGTCCACCCTGGCGCCTCCTGCGCCGGACTTGAGTGTTACTTCGACGTCAAAATCGCAATGCTCGAGCATGCCTGCTGCTTCTGCGATGTTCTTGAGCGCCACTTGCCCCCAATTCCCTCTTGCTTTGATGGAACCTCGAAGAGCAGTTGAAAGTTTGACATTGGTGTCGCGAAGATTCGTTGTTTGTTCTTGCAATCCTTCGACCATTCGCTTGATTCCTTGATAGGCACCTTCCCGATTTTTTTCCATTTCGTTGGTTGCTTTCTCCAACTTCTCAAGGTGGTCTGTGATTGGAGATACAAGAAGTTCAACTTCCTTTTTGCGGGCGTCGTAATCCTTGTTTGCTTCAGATTGAACTTTGCCCAAACGCTCCTCTGCCAAGCGAAGAAAGTCCTCTGAATTCTGGCGTGCTACAGCGGTCGCAACGCTTTCCATTTCTGCAACCAGGGTTGCTTTGTTGCCCTGTGCGGCTTGTGCTTCAACTTCAGCACGAACCAGTTCCGTTGAAAATTTCATTTTTGCAAGAAGCCAACCAAGACCAATGCCTAATCCACTTGCAATGATGATGATGGCCAGATCCAGAGCCTCAGTCATGTCCATCACTTGCGTCGAGGGTTCTTGAACGCTCAGGGCAGCGGTTGCCCGCTGGCCGCAAGGATCAATCCGAGGAAAGGAGGGCTCGGTCGTCCTGGCCGTGACTTGAATTCAGGATGGTACTGAACGGCCACGAAGTACGGGTGGTTGGGCAGCTCGAGGATCTCACACCGCTCGCCGGTGTCGTCCTTGCCCACGAAGGTCAGGCCTGCGGATTCCAGTTGGCCAATGAGTTCAGGATTGACCTCGTAGCGATGGCGATGGCGTTCATCGACGCTCTCCAGTCCGCCGTACAGGCGCTTTACCTTGCAGTCGTCCACCTGGAAAAGCGTCGGACGGCTGCCAAGCCGCATGGTGCCGCCGAGGTGGGTCGTGGAAATCTCCGGCATGAAGATGACGGCGGGGTTGGGGCAGTCTTCGTCGAATTCAGTGGAGGTCGATCCTTCCATGCCAAGCACGTTCCGTGCGAATTCGATGGCAGCCACTTGAAGCCCAAGGCAGATGCCAAAGTAAGGCACGCCATTGGTTCGCGCGTAATTGGCGGCGAGGATCTTCCCTTCGACCCCGCGGTGTCCGAAACCGCCGGGGACGAGGACGCCGTCAGCGGCTTGCAGGCGGGCCCACGCATCCGAATGCACGTCTTTTGCACTTCCATCTTCGAGGTCGCTTGCCTCAAGCCAGTCGATCCTGAGTTTGCGGTTGGCGGCCATGGCGGCGTGTTGCAGCGCCTTGATGACCGACAAGTAGGCGTCCGATAGGCCGGTGTACTTGCCCACCATGGCGATGACGACCTCGTCTTCGAGGGTGTCCAGATGGTGCGCCATCTTGCGCCACTCGTCCAACATGCCGTTGGGTTGAACCTCCACGCCAAGGGTGGCGCAGAGCCCTTGTTCTTCCAACATCAGCGGAACGTGGTAGATGTTCGGTACGTCATGGGTGGAGATGACGGCTTCCTCTGGAACGTGGCAGAACGCGGCCAATTTGGCCCGTGTTTCAGGATTCAGCGGCGCTGAGGAGCGGCACACCAAGATGTCGGGTGTGATGCCGAGGCCCATGAGCTCCTTCACCGTGTGTTGGGTAGGTTTGGTCTTCTGCTCGCCGACGGGCCCCATCACGGGTACCAAGGAGACGTGGACGAAGGTCACGTTTTCCCGACCGATCCTGAATTGGAATTGGCGCAAGGCCTCAACGTACGGCGCCGATTCGATGTCGCCGACGGTGCCACCAAGTTCGATGATGCACACCTCTGGCTCACGTCCCGAATCGTCGCTTGGTTGGTGGGCTACCTCTTCGATCCAATCCATGACGGCGTCCGTGATGTGCGGGATGACCTGCACGGTCTTGCCGAGGTAATCGCCACGCCGTTCTGCTTCGAGAACCTTCGAGTAGACCTTTCCTGTGGTCAGGTTGTTGTTGCGGCCCAAGTTTAGATCAAGGAAGCGTTCGTAATTCCCGAGGTCAAGGTCGACCTCGCCGCCGTCGTCGAGCACGAACACTTCGCCGTGCTCGAATGGACTCATCGTGCCCGCGTCTGAGTTCAGGTAGGGGTCGATCTTGATCGACGTCACCCGCAAACCGCAGGATTTCATCAGCACGCCAATGCTGCTCGCAGTGACACCTTTACCGAGTCCGCTGAGGACGCCACCTGAGACAACGATGTATCGCATGGCCCCCAACGGGATGAGAAGCCGTTGCCCGCCCTCTATGAGCGTTGCGTGATGGAATCCGGGGCATTCACATCAGGATGGGCAACACGGCGGCGATGAGCATCAGGGCTGGCGTGATGATGGCCTCCGTGGTGGAACGCACCGCACACATCACGGACAATTCCGTGCCCCGATGCATGCTTGCAGAGACGCCTACGTCGTCCTCTCCGACCATGGTCAGGTTCGAACATGGCACGCTGCCGTCGAGGCCTTCAGCGGCCAGGGCTGAACTCGTTCGGGGCTGAACACGACCGAGGGCGTAGACCGGATCGCCGATGCGCAAACAGTGCATGGTCCATCGTCGTGGTCGATTGAACCCACTGACGGAGCCGACGCTGATGATGTTCCCCACCTGCCATTCGAAAACGGCCGGTCCGAAATTGAACGTCGAGCGCCCACCGCCGAACAAGGACGCCATGCGTGACCTCTTTCCTTGCGTGGCCGAGGCCCATGAACGGTTGAGCCACGTGGCCGGATCCACGTGAAGGCCACCTGTGCCGTCGTGAATCAAGAAGGGCGTGGTGCCTGTGTCCTCGGCTTCATGCCACCATTTCGTGACCTTATCATCTCCGCTTCCACGCGTTTCCCATACCTCTTGGACCCACTTGTAGGCCACTACGCCGTCCACGGTGTGTTGGGCGAGGTCTTGTCCCGTCATCGATTTGATCGCCGCTTTGGCGATGCCGCTGGTCAGCGCGGTAATGGCCGTGCCAGAGCCTGGGACGGACCGGGTTCCTACGGTGACCCTCAACGAACCCGTCGCGGCAGGACGAACCTCGCCAACGACTTCCGCCATGCCGACCGCCACGGAACGGACGGGGGAGGTCGGCGTGTCGATGATGCTGTGCAACCGCTTCCATCGGCCCCAGGATGCCCAGAAAACCAAGGCACTGAACAAGGCGAGGCTGCCTTGCATGATGAGGCGACCGATGAGGCCGTAGGCGCGGTCGGAGTAGATGCC
>QQSJ01000104.1 GCA_003602635.1 Candidatus Poseidoniales archaeon | reverse complement strand
CGACACCGGCGTGGACAACGAACACCGGAGCCTCAACGACTTCGACGACGAAGGCGATGCTCCAGACCTCGACCCCCTTTCCTACGACGACCACAAGTGGGTGGCCGGCTTTGACGCCACCTCGACGTCCTCGAACCCTGACGGGACCCAAGACCCCGACGACGGCCAAGGGCATGGCACCCACGTCGCCGGCAGTGCGCTCGGCACGGGCGATTCGTCGCGCCAGCACATGGGCACCGCACCAGGTGCATACTTGGTCGACGTGAAGGTCCTCACCGACACCGGCGGGACCAATTCGCAGTATTCCATCAGCGGCATCCAATGGGTGGTCAACAACGCCAACACGGATTGGGGTCACAACGGGTCTGCACAGGGCATCCAGGTGGCCTCGATGTCCTTCGGGTCGTTCAGTTCCCCCCTCAACCCGGGCGACACCGGCGACAACGGCTCGAGCGCTGAAGCACGCCAGGTCAACAACGCCGTCGATGCCGGCGTGGTCTGCGTCATCGCGATGGGCAACGACGGAGCACGGCGCGTTCCGTCTCCTGCCAGTTCCGACAAAGGCATCGCCATCTCTGCTGCCAACGATCGAAACTCGATCAACCGCACCGACGATTCCATCGCCAGTTACACCAACTACGGCCCTCGGGACGACGACGGCGACGACGATGAGTTGGACGAACTGAAGCCTGACTTGGCGTCCTTTGGCACAGGAATCACCAGTGCAACAGCGGCCACAGGGGCGACCTTCCCCGGCCAGCCAGATCGGCCAAAAGCTGAATCCGGGTACGATTCCAAAGACGGCACCAGCATGGCCACACCTCTCGCTTCTGGCGTCGTGGCCCTGATGCTGGAGGCCGACCCATCGCTGACACCGGACGAGGTGAAACAATTCCTTCGTGACTCCGCGGAACGCCACGGGAGCGCCAGCGAACCCTCGATCGATCCACACTGGAACGAAAAGTGGGGCTGGGGACTCATCGACGCTTCATGTGCCGTTGATTTGGTCCTAGAGCGCACCTGCACGTCCCTCGACGGTGGCACCGTCATCGCGCCACCACCGGTCGGTGACGGCGACGGTCATCACGTGGACATCACCTCCCACCAGAACGGCAGCCTCCTTCTGGCCGGAGACCGCGTGCGTTTCCAAGGCAGCGTGGAGGACACGGCTGACCGCACCTACACCGAAGTGGAGGTCCGCCTTGAGCAATACAGAGACGGATCAAGCAACCCTGTTGAGTTGCTCGATTGGCGCAAGGCTGGCGGCGATCCGAACGCATGGTTCCTCGATGTCACCCTCAGCGACGATTGGGTCGACGAAGACGAGGATTACACCCTGATCTTGGCCCGCGCACGCACCGACGGTGGTGATGTGTCGGCAGCCGACGTACGCTGGATGAACCTTGGACGCATGTCGGCCAGCATCTCCTCCCCCTCCGCACAAACCGTCCTCGAGGGCAGCGTTACCTTCACCGGGACCGCCCAAGGGCCTGAGCCAAGTGCGGTTGAAGCCCGGATCGGAAACGGTCCATGGAACGAAGTGGCCACCTTGGACGACGAAGATTTCGTGGCTCAAGAGTGGACGTGGACGTGGGATTCCACCTCGGTCGAAGACGGCGACCACTACGTCGCCGTACGCTTTGTCAACCAATCAGGTTCGGTCAGCGAATCCTTCCGTCGGACCTACGAAGTGGACAACCTCCCCGCCGCACCTGAAGTGGCGCTCAGCGGGATTTCAAACGTCTACGACCAAGGCCTCATCGCCACCACTGCCGTGGCCGGCTCCATCCTCGAAGTACGGTTTGAATTCCTCAACGATGGAGACGCGCCAGCAGAGAACGTCGCGCTCGTCTTGGACGCGCCCGGATCAACGTCGGAAGTCTACCCAAGCCAAGGCGTAATCAGTTCGGTTGAACCCGGAGAGCGTCGCTCCTACAGCCTGTGGTGGTGGGCGACGGAACCCGGCACGCACGAAGTTGTCATCACCATCGATCCTGAAGAGCGCCTGAGCGATGTGGACCGCACCGACAACGAAGTCCGGTTCACGTTCACCATCGAACCACGTCCTGTGGAGCCAAGCCTTCGCTTCCTCCAAGGCGCCGTCACCACCATGCCCCTCATCCCAGTTCCAGACCAACCGTTCGAACTCTCCGTCCGGCTTGACAACCTTGGACAAAACGAAGCCACCTCGCTGACGATGAGCCTGGAGCGGTGGACCGAAGACGGATGGCTCAGCGTGGAATCTGCCACCATCGCGCGTGTCAATGGCGGCAGCTCCACCTCAGGGTACGCCACGGCTCGCTTCTTGGACCAAGTCAGCGCCGTTGGAGGACATCAATACCGCGTGTTGCTCAGCGGAAACGGCGTGGAAGCCGAACACGCCGAACACCGCTTCACGGTGGTCGCGGACACCTTCACCCTTGGATCCCCAATCCGCCTTTCGATGGACGAAGGAGAAACCCCGATCGACCTCATCGGTGGGGAAGAGGGCGGTGTGCTGCTCACGACCCGTGACGGTGAGCTTCACGCCCGTATCTTGTCCAGTTCGATGGTGGTCACCAGCGACGTCCTCGTCGAACGGAACTGGGGTGGCGAGATTGCAAGCACGGTCCGGAGCGACGGCATGATCCAGTTGGCGTGGACCCGTCGCACGATGAGCGAGGACGGATACACGCTGCAAGACCTCGGCATTGCGGCCTTGACCACGACCGGGCAGATGACGCCAGTGCAGCGGGAATTGACCCCGCTCAAGTTGTCTGAAGGCAGTTACTGGGGCCTTGATGTGGCCGAGCGCAACGGCGAAGTCGTTGTGGCAGGATACCACCGTGACATCTCCACAGGTGGCTCGTGGTTGGACGTCACAAGCATCTTCACGATGATCTCCGAACGGCCGGACCTTTCCGGTTCTTGGGACGGTCCATTCGTCGTTCACGCTGATGTGGACGTGCTGGCCTCCCAAGGCGACCCCGTCTCGGTGGCCATCAGCGAAGAACGAATTCACCTCCTCTTCCAGACCTCCCGCGACGACGTGACGGGCATTGAGCGGCTTGGTCTGCTCTACACCCACGGCGAACGTGATGAAGAGGGATGGGACTTCTTGGCGGCCGTCGGCGACGAAGCGTCGGACCATCATCTCGGCATCGACAAGGACGGGCGCTTGGTCGGCCTCTGGATTGAGCGCCAGGGGCAAGATGCCCAAGTGTGCACGGCGGTCACTGACCAAGGATGGAGCCTCGAAGCACCCACCTGCTTGTCCGCCCCAGGTGCCCTCAGCACCAGCATGATCGAACGCGAGCACGGCTTGATGGTCCTCTACGACGAAATCTCTGTGCGAGGACCCGTCGTTCGGTTTGGCTTGCTGGCTACGGGAGATGGAGCGGACGCCTATGCGTTGGCCAACATCCTCGAAACCGGCCGTCTGCTCGGTGCAAGCGGAGAATCTGTGGACGTCGTGGTCGGGTTTACCTCCACCACAGGCGCGCTTGACCTCCGAATCCTCGCCGACGCTGACCCCAAAGGCCCAGACAACACCGGTGGCTCATGGATCGACGATTTGCTGGCCCCACTCCCCGGAGACCGGGACATGCAGATGCTCATTCTCAGCGGATCTGGCCTTGTGGTCGTCGTGCTCTTGCTCGCGATGGTCCTGACCGCACGCCGCGCCCTCCGACGGAGGCCTGAGGACGAGGACGAAGAGGGCGGCAACGAGGAAGACGTCATGCTGATGATCACGCCGGAATCGGACGATTCGCCGTATGTCGTGGTCGATGAGCCTGAAGCCATTCTTGCTGTGATGGAGGATGAGATCTTCGAACCGGAATCCGAAGAGGAGGAGACCGTTCGTCCAGATCCGATCAACGCTCGGCAAGAGCGCCGTCGCCGACGTGCCCTCGCCGGCACCGTTCAGGCACCTGAAGCGACCTTGACGCTGCCTGCCCCTCCCCTGCCGGACCTTGGCGATCTGCCACCCCTCACGGCCGCACCTTTGCCGCTGCCGGAGTTGCCAGACCTGCCGCCCCCAAGCCGTGAAGCAACGTGCACGTCCTGCGACGCGTCCTTCACGGTTCGCGACTTGACCATCCGAAAGGTGGCGTGCCCCATTTGCGGCGACGCCGTAGAGGTGTGAAGCATGTGCGGAATCATCGCGTACCACGGTCGGCGTCAAGCAGCCCCCATCCTGGTCAACGGCTTGCGCCGTCTGGAATACCGTGGATATGACAGCGCAGGGTTGGCCATCCGTGGTGCTGCTTTTGACGTTCGAAAGCGCACGGGAAAGGTGGCTGAACTCGAATCGTCTCTTCCAGCCAAGATGCCCGGCACCATCGGCATCGCCCACACCCGTTGGGCGACCCATGGGGGGGTCACGGATGAAAACGCCCACCCGCACCTTGGTCCGGAACAACGCGTGGCGATCGTCCACAACGGGATCATCGAGAACGCCAGCCGGATTCGTCGTCACTTGGAACGCCAAGGCGCCACGTTCCGGTCCGAAACCGATTCAGAGGTCATTGCTCACCGATTGGAACAAGCCGTCGCAAAAGGTCAAACTCCAGTCGATGCCATGCGAACGGCTCTGAAGGGACTGCGGGGCACATGGGGAATCTGCGCCCTTTTCCTTGACCACGACGAATTGGTTTGCGCCCGAAACGGAAGTCCATTGGTGCTCGGTGAAACTGAACACGGCCTGATCGTGACCTCTGACCCTCAGCCGTTGGCGGAGCACACGGACCGTGTCATCATCCTTGAAGACGGTGACATTGCCGCATTCGGAAAGGGCGGCTTGGCCATCGAACGTTTGGAAGGCGGTCAGAGCGGCACCTCACCTATCACGCTTGAGGAAAGCTGGGGCGAGGCTGAACTCGGAGATTACCCGCATTACATGCTCAAGGAGATTTACGAACAGCCTGACGCGCTTCGGCACTGCATCTCGGGCCGTTTGAACGCCAAAACTGGAAACGCGCGGTTGGGCGGCATGCACCTCACGGCGAAGCAACTTCGGAAGGTCCCGCACGTCCGACTTCTTGGGTGCGGCACCGCCCTCAACGCTGCACTGATTGGCCAGCAGCTCATCGAAAGGCTCGCCCGTATTCCTGCGGTCGCCCACGTTTCAAGCGAATTTCGCTACCAAGACCCCGTGGTGAACCCCGAAGCCCTCCACTTTGCGGTCTCCCAGTCAGGAGAGACCATGGACACGATCGCGGCCATCAAGGAAATCCAGCTCAAAGGCGGTGACGTGCATGGCGTGGTCAATGTGGTTGGTTCGACGATCGCTCGCCTGTGTGGCCAAGGCGTGTACATGCACTCCGGCCCGGAGCAATCCGTTGCCTCCACCAAGGCCTTCTCCAACATGGTGGCTGCATTGACGATTTTCGCAATGCAGATCGGTCGTGCGCGGCAGTTGAGTGCAAATGAAGCACGCGTTTTGGCCAAGGGCCTGCAAGAGGTCCCTGACCTCATTGAGCGCTATCTGGCCGACCCCGGGCCGATCGACGATGCCGTGGCGATGGTTCTCGAGGCTCCGTCGTTGCTGTTCCTCGGGCGAGGCTTGTCCGCCAACGTCGCCAAGGAGGGGGCCCTGAAGGTGATGGAACTCACCTACATCCCATGCTTGGCCTATCCTGCTGGTGAGATGAAACACGGCCCGATCGCCCTCCTGGAAGAAGGACGCCCGGTGGTGGTCGTGGCTCCAGACGACGCGGTGAAAGACAAGGTGGCTTCGGCCATTCACGAATGCAAAGCCCGAGGAGCACGCATCATCCTCGTGTGCACCGAAGGCGATGAACTGGCTCAGGAAGCTGACGTCGCCATCGAAGTCCCACGGACGCACCCGTTGTGCTCGCCGCTGTTGACCGTCCTGCCGTTGCAGCTGATGGCCTACAGGACCGCCCTTGCGCTGGATCTCGACGTGGACCGACCTCGAAATTTGGCGAAGTCCGTCACCGTGGAATGACCGACCGCTGAGTGAGGTTGATGAAGCCTCACGTCCACGCAGGTGCGGTGACCCCATGACCATCGAGCGCATCCCAACCCACATCGAAGGCCTCGATGACAACATGCAAGGTGGGATTCCCGAGGGCCACATCGCCATCGTGGCCGGCTCAAGCGGGGCCATGAAGTCCAGCCTGACCTTCTCCATGCTGTACAATGCGGTCTTGTACGGCGAGACGTCTGGCATCTACGTCACGCTTGAGCAAGGGAAGGATTCCTTGCGGTCCCACATGGCCAACATGGGCATGAACGTGGAAGACCCACGGGTGCGCAACCGCATCGCCATCATTGACCTTGCAGACCTTCGCGTTCAACTGGACGAACAAGGCATGGGGAACCGTGTGGACTGGATGGGGCAACTCATCGGTCAATTGACGAGTTATCGGAACTCCATTGGATTCGAAATCCTCGTGTTCGACTCCCTGGGGGCCTTCTTCACGTTGACCAAGATGGAGAATCCGCGCGACGAAATTTTCCGCCTCTTCGAAGCCGTTCGCCGGCTTGGGTTGACGTCCTTCTTCATCTGCGAAATGACCGGTGAAGATCACAAGCAATTTGGCGAGTACGGCGTTGAAGACTACCTCTCCGACACCGTGATGCATTTGGTGATGGACCGCGATGCAGACGACGTCAAGCGGAAGCTGGGCATCGTGAAAATGCGCCACACGCACCACCTGTTGGGCTACCAGCCCTTCTGGTGGAAGGAAGATGAACAGCGCTTCTCGATCGTGAGCCGCCTTTGAGGTGCTTACGTGGACCTTGTGTTGGCTTCGGGGTCAGCCCGGCGAAAGCAGATGATTGAGGCCTTGGGCCTTCGACCACGCATTGCACCTGTCGACGTGAAGGAAACGCGAATCGCGGGGGCCGTGGACGCACAGGTGCTTCATATCGCCAAGGAAAAGGCGCACGCCGTTGACGATGCCCACCCTGGCAGCATCGTGCTGGTGGCCGATACGATGCTGGCCGATCCCGACGACCCCACGCTTGCGCTTGGACAACCCGATGACGCACAAGCCGCTTTGGCCATGCTGCTCCGCCTGCGTGGCCGACGGCATCGGGTATGGAGCGCCTCAGGACTGCGCGTGGCCGGCACCTGGACGTTTGATTTGGCTTCGGCGGTGGTCGAGTTTTCGTCCTTCTCAGATGAGGTGCTTGGCGAATTGGTCCACAACAAATCCTGGCAGGGAAAGGCAGGCGCCTACGACCTGGCAGGAGCCATGGCACCCTATGCCACGCTGGTGGAAGGCGAAGAAGCGACCGTCCTCGGCATCCCTGCAAGGGTCATTGAGGCCTTGTCTGCCCTATGACGAGGGCATGGGGAGCAAGGCCGTCCCGCCCAGTTCGTGTCGGGAAGTGTCCATGACCACGTCGACGCCGGGGATGAGAAACAGCCGATCGTCGAGGTCAAGCGCCCATGCGCCAACGCCCGTCGTTTCACCCAAGCGCCGGAGTTCTGCTCGCAACGCGTCCTGATGAGCATGCATGTGGGCCAAACCACGAAGATCCACGAAAAGCGAATCACCTTCTTGCACGCGGAGCAACATTCCATTCGCGGGCAGGCGTGAGGACGCATCAGGCGCCAAGTAACGCACCGCACGATGCGGCACAACCGCAGATCGCGGACGTCGGTCACCCAAGTCAATGAACCGGGGCACGGCCGACGTCTGGACCATCTCGGCCTCTTGCGACACCGGCTCGGCCAGCACGGGCATGGCAGGCACGACCACGTCAGTCCGCTGCCCTTCCGCCGGGTCCGGGAGGCCAAAGAACTGCCAGAACCCACCCATGGACGTCCCTCAGAGGTCCAATCCATCAAGCAAGTTGGAAAGGTCGGTCGGCGCGGCCGGCTGCGGCGCAGGGGCCGGGGCAGCAGGCGCGTTGGTTTCGAGCCATTTCTCGCCGTAGAAGGCCCACTGTTCCATGGTCCAACCCGGTGGCAGCCCGCTCGCGGGCAAGGGCGGTCCGGTCTGAGCAGGAGCCGGTGCGGGCGCAGGGGCGGCCACGGCAGGTTGTGCGTTCATGTCCGGCATTGGAGCCATTGGCGCGGGCGTCGCAGGCGGCAGCGCCGCAGGCACAGCGGCGTCAAAGGACGCAGCGACCGGAGCCTGATCCCACATGGACGTGGATTTCGTCTCAACCAACGCTCCTTCAGCGCCGCGGCGGCCGATGACCAGCATGCTCACCAAACCAAGAATGACCACGCCAAGCACGCCGATGACGATCGTGGTGACCATGCCAAACTCCTCTACCGCCCATGCGATGGGGTTGTTCGTCGGCGCTTCAGCGACCACAAGTTGCACGTTCATGGTGTGGGTGGCCCCGTCGTCGTCGGTCACGGTCAGGTTGACGGAGTACGTCCCTGGAGCCAGATTTTCGAGTTGAAGGATGGGGGTGGTGCTGTCGATGGCTCCGTCCAACGCGTCCGTGTCCCACAGGTAGGTCAGGGTGATGAGGTCGGATTCCGTGTCGAGGGTATCCGCGGCAGAGAGGTTGACGAAGTCACCTTCCATGAGGTTCGACAGGTTCGTCGGCGAGGTGATCACTGCCGTGGGCCTGAGGTTGACGATGGTCAACGTGGTGTTGATGCTCGCCGTGGCTCCGTCGTCGTCCACGACAAAAGCGGTGATCAGGCGGGTTCCTTCTTCGGACCAAATCTGTTCGAGGGTGACCCCCTCCACGTCGCAGTCGTTGGTGGACCCGCCGTCGTTGTCCGTGTCAATGCGGTCGTCAAGGTCCCAGCAGGTGGACAAGTTCAGCAGGTCAGAAGCGGTGTCGTCAACGGTCACGCTGAGCTTGAGGAGTTCATCTTCGTAGATGGCCACGGTTGGATCAAGCCCTTCGATGGTGGGTGCGACGTTGCGCACGACCACGTCGGCTTCGAGGGCACCGGAGGCCACGCCGTCGTCGTCAATGGCCTGAACCGTGACGCGGTGGGTGCCTGAAACGGGCCACGAGGTTTCAATCGAGGAGACCGGGCCAACGGTCCCTTCCTCGAGCCCGTCCACCAGATCGGAAAGGTCCCACAGCACGGCGAGTGAGGAGAGGTCGTTCGGCGTGTCGTCGGCCTGGACAAACAACCCAATCGGTTCGTCTTCGTCGACGACCCACCCATCGAGAATCGGCACCTCGGTGCCGTTCCTGAAGAGCGAAATCGCATCGAGGGTTGGCGCGATGTTGGTGGCTTCCACGGTGGCGTTCACCACGGTGCTGGCTCCGTCGTCGTCCGTGGCGGTCAAGGTCACCACCGTCAGGCCCTCGTCAGAAGGCGAGAAGGTGCATCGGTCGGACGCACTGCCTTCTTCGCAGACCACTCCGGACCACTGGAAGAGCACGTCTTGGCCGGCCGGTGAAACGGTGTCGTTGTCGTACGCCTCGACCACGCGAACCGTGGCCTTCGATCGGGCTTCGACCTGCATGGGGGCCTCGATGAGCACCTCAGGTGCACGGTTCAACACGACCACTTCGCCCGTGCCCACGGTCATGTCACCTTCTTCGTCGATCACGTCCACGGACACGGTCCAGGCTCCGCCGTCGTTCCACGTCCACTCAAGGATGCAATCGTCCTCTTGCAGGTTAGAATCTGTCCCGGTGGAGGAGACCACGGTGAAGACACAAGTGACGTCACCGCCGTCGCCGTCGTAACTTCCCGTGGCATCGATCACGACTTCCTCTCCCGTCGAACGGCCCTCGGTCCAGTTCAGGACCGCGGTCGGCAGGGTGCCTGCATAGAAGGGGATGGACAAGAAATCGTTGGATGTGTTGCCGTCGTTGTTGCCCGAAGCAAGGGCGTCGGTCCTGACCTCGACGGCGTTCGGCAAACCGATGTCGCCGGCAGCGACTTCGAAATTAAGGGTCAAACTTGTCTGACCATAGGCACCGACGGGGGGCGCTGTTGATGCAGTGGACGGAAGCCCCGAACTGCCGTTCCACCATGCTGTGGCGATGGCGTTGCTGCCCGTCACGTCGAGAATTCCACGGTTGGCGATGAGGATGGTCATGTCCACGACGTCACCTGCTACGCCGCCCAAGGGTGCGCCCGGAGCAAGCCGTGTGGTCACGCCGTCACGCGTTCGATCGACGACGATTCCCTCGCTCAAGGGCAAAAGGTCCACGCCCACGATGCTCAGGTCAACGATCACGGTGTAGACGCCGACCACGCCATTTTGAGCGTCAAATGCGACGATGCCGTCGCTCGAATGATCGTCGTTGGACGGCGAGCCGTCGGTGACCGTCGGCACGGTGTAGGTGCAGCACGCGATGCCGCTCCAACGGCTCTCTTGAGTGGTTGAAGGACTCGACGTCGTGTCGAAATTCACCGAACCGGTCGTTCCAGCGATGCTGTACTCCATGTACGCCGAATCGTACCTGTTGACCTCGTCAGAGAAACAGGCGGAATATGCGGCTGGAGTGATGACGTACTCCACGTCAACGTTCACGGTGCTGGACGGAAGGTACGCCGGGTATTGCGAGGTCACTTGCAACGTTGTGCAGCGGTCACCAGGGTCGCTGTCGCTCACCACACCGTAGGAATAGGCTGGATTGTATTCCTTCAGCGTCCAATCAATCTGGAATCCGGCCGATTGCTGAATTCGGATCCATGAGGGGCCGCGGACGGCGGGACAATACCATTCGAAACCGGTGGCTGAACCGGTGGTGTTCCATTGGTTGATCTTGTACGAATCATCGCACCCAGTGTAGGACACAGAGTAGCCGTCCTGGGCGGTTGGAACGCCAGATTCGGTCACTTCCCACGTGGTGTTTTCTTGGGTGCTCGTGTCGAACTCGCTGGGGTCGAAGTAATCGGAAGAACCGCTTACCGTGGTGGTGGCGGTGTACGCTTGGGACCAATTGTCCCCCGAGCGAACAGGGTAGTCGCGGCTCTCCATGGCAGGCGAGTACTCGGTGTCGAAGGTCAAATCCGCCACACCGACGCGGATGAAGTTCAACCCGTAGAATTCGACTTTCAAATCGAACGAAGAATCGATGGTGGCCATGTCCGATGCGCGCAAGACGTCAACACCGCGGTATTCGATTTCAAGGCGCCCAGAAATGCCGTTGAACGATGCACCCCAGTTCCCAGACGTGAAATCGCCTTCGGTGGTCATCGTGTAGGCCACGACGTTGGTCCCAGAAGCATCGTTCATCGGTTCAAGACCGATGCTTTCGATTTCCATCTTGGTTTCACCCGACAGCGTGCTGACGCTCGCAGAGACGCCGGAGTTGGCGATCAAGGTGGCCACGTCGAAGCCCGTGTCGTAGACCCACTCGTCGCCAATGCGATATGTTGGCACTTCGTCGACCGAGCCGCTCCCGGAGGAAGCTGAAGGTGACAGGTGGTCCGCAAGGGCCATGTGTTCCATCGGCGGTTGGACCATTGGAGCCAACAAGGCAGAGAGGAAAAGGCCGAGCAGGAGGAGGGCAGGGCCCGCGCGGGAGGTGTTCATCGGTTGTGCAGAAGCACTCCTGCCCTTAATTCAACGCATCAATGAGCGCTGAGGCAATGAACACGGTGTCCATCGCAGCCAACGCTCCCAACCCCGCGGTGAGCGCCTTGTAGGCACCCTGGTCATCGATGTGCTGCAAGCCAATCGATCGCAGAAGGTTCCGCGTGAAATGCCGCTCTTCTTCGGCGGGCATGCCGAGAAAGTGCTTCTCCCACTCGGTCAGCACGCATCCACCGGTCACGTGCCAGTGGTAGCGGACTGCAAGCAAGAAGACGAGGTGGATGGCGGGGCCGGGCATGGGCAACATCCACCCCAAGGCGCCGTACGCGAAGACGGCGACGTGGAGCACATAGACCAGCGTGGCCATGTTGCGACGCAAAAGCGTCACGCTCAGAGCAAGTCCGCGAGTTCGTCCTTGATGATCTCGACCGCTTCGAGGATCTCGTCCTTGTGGCGGGCGCCGGTGATCACCATCTTGCCGCT
>QQSJ01000103.1 GCA_003602635.1 Candidatus Poseidoniales archaeon | reverse complement strand
TTGCCGCCACCGCTGGCTTTGGAGTGGGCCGCCGTCTTTTCCTCCTTGATTTTGAGTTGGGCAATCTTGGCCTTTAACTTCCCAATGTGGGCGTTCGTGGCCTTGTTTTTCTGGGTCTTATGGATCTCGTCCAGGAGCGCCTGAATTTGCTCCTGGATCGTCGCCATGCGTCGTCCCCGTCCCTGTGGTCCGCGAGTCAGGCTTCAACCTCACCCTTGGAACAGGCCGAAGAGCGAGGCTTGAAACCCACGGGGCACGCGCTCAAGCCATGGGCCTCGAGTTGGTGCTCCTTCTCGTGGACCGGCCTCGCTTGGCCGCCCTGCTTGAGCGCACGTGGGAGGACGTGGACGCCGCCATGGAGGCCGGTGGTTTGCGGACCTCACGCGCCACGGCCGATGCACGGCTGGTCAGGCCCTTCGACATCGACGCAGAAGCAGAATGGCTCGATTGGTCGGAAAGCAAAACGGACGTGGACCGCTCCCTGCCTGTGCGAGAAGGCCTCGCTGCATGCGACGACGGGGAAGAGGGCTTGCTCCATCTGATGCGTTGGACCAGCCCGGGTGCCTGGGAGGTCTGGGAAGGCCGGGCCTTCCTGTATTTTGACGTCCTTCTGAACCGTGAAGTCGCGCACGTCGATGACCTGTACGCCGAGTCCACGTGGCGGGACATCGTTGCTGAGGCTGGAAAGCGCACGGAAACTGAGTTGGTCGAAGCGGTCATCCTCGACTGGATGCGCCGCCGTGAAGCCCTTGGTGAAACCCTTGACGAACACCGCGACCCTCGCATCCTTCCGACCCATGAAGCACACGTCCGGGCCACAGGAGGGCTTGCACACGCCCTTGACCGGCTCACCAACGAACCCGATCTGGTCGGTGTTGTGGGGCGCGAACACCTCACCGCCACGGCTTGGGGCCACGGCCCGTGGAACCTCACGGCCGTGCTGCAGCATGGCCTACCGACCGTCGAATGACGACGGGTTGAAAGACGGGAGCAGGGAGGCCTGCACCATGTCGGAAGACCTCCCAGAGGAGGACGCGGTCGAGGTGACCGTGGACGAACCCGAAATCGAACCTGAGCCCGTCGACCCGTTGACCGAGGCCCTCGCAAGGGCCGAGGCGGCGGAGAAAGAAATCGCGTACCGCGAAGCCGATTTGCAGAACGCCAGGAAGCGTTTCGCCCAAGACCGCGCTGAAGTGGTCCGCTACGGCGCCCAGCACCTCGCACGGCGCATGGTGAGCGTCCTGCTGGACGTGGGCCGTGGCTTGGCGACGACCGAAGGCGACGACGGTCCCGCATCTGAGGCCCTTCGTTTGCTTCATGATCGCTTGACGGCCGAGTTGAAGGCCGCTGGCGTGGTTCGCATCGAAGCCAAAGGCCACGCGTTTGACCCCTCGACCATGGAGGCGATCACCACCGTGCCCGCCTCCGACGACCATCCCGCTGGACAGGTCATCGAAGAACTCGAAGCAGGATTCATGCTTCATGACCGCGTGCTGCAAGCCAGCCGTGTGGTCGTCGCGGCATGATTCAGCCGACCACGGCGCCTTCATGCAGAAGCGAGAGCCGGTAAAGGGCGTCGTGCTCGATCATCCACTCGATGACCGAGGCAGGAACGTTTGGTCCAAGCACGGTGCGCACCGCATCGTCATCACCGACCGTCGACAGCATCCGTGCGGTCTCACGCACCCGCCACCCCTCCCGGTCTCGACGGGATTCGAGGGGCACGCGAACGACCGTCCAACCGTCTGCTTCGTAGAGCATGGCGGTGTCCTCGTCCGAGGTCAGCAAGACGCCTTCGCCGTGGAAGGCCGTGGCATGCTTCACCCAAGCCGGTGGGTCGTTGATGTCCGGCACATGGCAGTACGTCAATCGCGCCACATCGGCCTCTGCACATGCACCAGACGCCCATGCCCGAATCATGGCTTCGCGCTCGGACGCCGACCATGGGTTGCGCATGGAGGCCTCGGCCTCTGAGGAGCCAATGGCGATCATCACGTCGTCCGGTGCAGCGTGGGCCAAGGCGGCCTTCACCACACCATCGTGTCCACAGTGGAAGGGCTGGAAGCGCCCCAACACCACGGTGCGGACCATGCTGTGGCCTCAGTCAAGATCGAGGTTGGACAACACCGCTTCGAGGCGCGCGACCTCTTCTTCGATGGAACGGCGTTCCTTGCTGCCGATGCGTTCCTCGAGGCGCTCGGTGAGGATGTTGATGTCCTCGCGGATGGCCAGGCGTTGGCGCTCCGTACGGCGGTCGATGACCTTCATGCGGGCCTGAGCCGCGTGCTGACGGGCGCGCTTCTGGGAGAGCTTCTCCTCGGTTGGAGCGGGCGCCTTGTCCAATTCGACGGCGACAGGGAAAGGAATCACGATGCCTTCCTGCGTGAATTCGGCGTCGATCATGCTGAGCAGCTGGTCGTTGGCGATGCGCTTGTCGGCAAAAGACGCAAGCCACACATAGAGGCGGTAGACCTTGGCGTAGTCCGACATCTCGAGGAATTCGACGTGGGGCGCGGGGTCGTCCAAAACGTACTCCGAATCGCGAGCGACACGAAGCAGCGTGTGCTTGACGTGAGCGGATTTTTCGTCGTAATCCACACCGACGTCCACGCTCAGGACCACACGGCGTGGAAGACCATCGCCACCGCCACGGGCCATGTTGGTGATGGTGGTGTTGACGAGGGTGTTGTTGGGGATGATGACCAGTTCTTCCTCAAGGGTGAGGATCTTGGTGGAGAGCATGCCCATGGTCATGACCGTGCCTTCAATGCCGTCGACCACGATGCGGTCGCCGTTGTCGAACGGGCGGTCCAGAGAGAGCATGAAGGAATTCATGATGTTCCCAAGCGTGTGCTGCACGGCCAAACCGATGATGATGGAAAACACGGCCAGGGACGCGAGCACGCCGGAGAGGTTGATCGACAACTGCTCCGCGGCCAGCACGATACCGATGGCCCAAACGGTCCCTCGGGCGAGGAAGACAAGCAGAGGATTGGAGCCCTCGACCTTGACATCGCGGCTCTTCTGCATGTTGTCGAGGAAGGTGGTGAAGACCACCTTGATGGTCGCCGAAAGGGCAGAGGCAGAGATGAGGATGAGCGAGGCGTAGACGTACGCAGGCGCAGACTCACCGAAATCATCGAACAGCCACTGCACCATGAACAACGCCGCCACAAGGGTGACGCTGAGCAGCACACGACTGGACACGATTTCCACAAGGTCGTCGTCCCAGGAAGGCTGGGTCCGTCCAGCCAATTTCCGCATGAGGCCGAGGATGACCTTGTTCGTGAAGAGCGCAGCAAGCGCAACAAAAGCCACGGCAATGACGGCTTGCATCCAGAATTCCAGCGCATCCAGGGCTGACAAATCCACCAGGTTGTCGGGGATGCCGAGCACGTCGTTCAAGGGGCGACCCATGGATGGCTGCCTCGCGCAAGCCCTCTAAGGCCTTCCGCCTGTCGACGAGGCGAGTTTCACTCTTCTTCGCCGGTGGGACCGAGCATCGCGCGCCACTCAAACAAGTCGACGCGGTGGTCGATATCGACGTCCGAGGAGGTGATGATGCGAGACACCTTGGCGGGATCGAGGTCCTCGCCAAGAAGGGCCGACAGCCCGTTCAGGAGTTCGGGGCCGTTGAGCTTCCCGTCCTCGTCCGTGTCGATCTGCTCGAAGGCTTCGTCAGCGGTCATTCCTTGTTCCTTCAATGCGGCCAGCAGGCGGCCGAGGGCGCCCGCCATGTCCCAATCCATGTCGTTGAGCATGAGGTGGGACCTGTGCTTCTGCACTTAGCCCTTCCTTCGGCGCAGGTCAGTAGCAGAGGACGGTGTCCGCCGCAGTGGCCAAGGCAATGACGCCAGGCGGGCCGCTCCACGCGATGGCCTCGTCGGGCACGATGATGCCGCTTTGGCCTTCTTCGATGTCCGCGGTGGCCTTGAGCGAGTTGAAGGAGCAGTGCCATCGGGCGCCGTCGATCAGCGTTTGAACAAAGCCTTGCGCCATTGTTGGAGGCGCACCCATCCGCTCCGCGAGGCCCTCGAGGTAACCGGGCACGAGCATGCGCGTGGACGCCGC
>QQSJ01000102.1 GCA_003602635.1 Candidatus Poseidoniales archaeon | reverse complement strand
GCGATGTTTGGAAGCAGCCTGAACGACCGCATCCTTTCCATCCGACCCGGCGATCATGTCAAACTCACTGGAGCAGAACTCGGCTGGCGAGAAGGGAGGCCTCAGTTGCGCATTGATGCACGTTCCACGCGGGTCGAGGTCCACCGCCCTGAGTCGTGAGGTTCAAGTGGGTCGTGGCCAGACATCGTGTGTATGCCCGTCTTTGTTCCTGAGGAAGAGGACCCTGTCGGGCCCTATCGTCGTCTTTCTGCAAGTCAGATCAACCTCTGGGATGCCTGCCCACGGCAATGGTTTCTGGAGAAGGTCCGTCGGTTGCGCATCGCGCAAACCCCTCCGCTTCATCTTGGACGCGCGGTCGAGGCTGCCGTCTGCTTGACGCTACGGGAATCTCCCGGATTCATCGTGGCCGGTGCGCCGCACGATGTGCTCAGTGGAACGCCTTTGGACGACGAAGACCGACCCGATCGTCTGGCGACGACCGGATGGCCTGCAGACGGGCTTCTGCCGCTCCCAACACGTCCGTCTTCCGTTGAGGACGTCCGCGCATGGGCGTATGCGAGGGCTGCCCTTCATCTGCCCATTTGCCTCGCTGTGGAACGTTCCGCATGGGAATCCCATGAACGGAAGAGTGGGTCATGGGAGGCGCGAATCGACCCGGACGCTGCGTTGCGGATGGTCGAGCGAGCGATCGACCTCCATCTTGAGGAGCTTGAAGCGTGCCTCGCGCAGGATGGAGGGCCCTTGCTCGAAGCGTGGAGGGCCGGTGAACGGCCAGCACACCCCGCGCCTGATGGCCGTCGCTTTGCTGCCAACGGGCCGCATCCGCTTGCTGGCGAAGGGGCGTGCGATGTCCTCGAAGCTTGGGAGCTCACGCGACCTTGGTTTGTTGATCCTGACGCTGGCAGTTTCAGCAGTCAAGCCGTCCACCCTTCGTTCCGGTTTCAAGGCGAGTATGATCTGGTCTACCGGTGGCGTGGCGGTGCGGAAATCGTCGATCTCAAGGCCTCCATCGGTGCATCTGACCGGACCGCAGGTTACCACGCCCAACTCCGGGCGTACGCGGCCTTGTGGCGTGCGACGCACGACGGTTCTCCGTTGCCCGGCCGTTTGTCGATCTGGTTCTTGGGTACGGGAGATGTGGTTGATGTGGACGTTCCCAGCGACGCCTGGTGCGAGGAGTTTGAGGCACGGTTCGATTCCCTATGGGAAGAACTTCGGGAGGAGACTCCGGACGAAGCCTCGTGTCCTCCGCAGCCCGCACCATACCAGAATCATGGTCCGGGTGGTGTCTTTGAAGGGGTGGACGACGACCCGCTTAAGCGGTGCAAGGGCTGCGAGTGGCAGGTCATTTGCCCGGGTCCAGAAGGCGAATGGCCTGACCTCCCTCGTCGTTTCCAACTCCCGGGTCACGCACAAACCACCGAGGTGGATGCGCTCGGAGACATCAACCCAAGGGTTGACCTTCACCTCGAGGTCAATTCGGTTCAGATCACGGGCGTCTCTCGGCCGCGGGTCCTCTTCACGGACGGCCAACGTCAGGCGGAGATGCGCATCCTTGGTCGAAACACGCCTGAAGGCATGGACCTCGATGTCGTCAAAGGTCAGCGGGTTCGCCTCACGGGCGTGATGCCGGAAATCGGACGTGGCGGGCGTCTTACCCTCCGTTTTGACCCACGCTCGACCCTTGAGCCGGTCGAAGATGGCTCGCTTGACAGCCTGATGGTGCATCAGCCCGCACGCGTGGACGTCGTGGGGCGTGTTGCCTACCGCTTTGAGAAGCACGGGGTCGGCCGCAATGGGCGACCATGGTCCCGATGTGGATTGATGCTCATCGACTCGACCGGGACGATGAAAATCGACGGCTGGAGCAATGCGATGCCACGTGCCTACGGTCACGTCGAGGCCGGTGACGTGGTGGCGTTCACGAACCTCGCTCCTGGGGCTTGGGTGGATGAATTGCAAGGCGACATCAGCGACGTCTCCGACCTTCGTGTGCTTGCACGAGCGGACGAAGCCTCAACCGCCTGATGCGATTCGGGTCACTTCGAGGGTGACGTCGCCCTGAAGGGCCGTTGTCATCGGCAGGACTTGCTGCTCATGAGAGACGATGTGCAGGCTTGGCAACAGGTTCGCCGCAAGCAAGGCCTCTCGGACCGTTGCACCCTCCGCCATCGTCAGTTCGTGTTCACCGCCGTCGCCTACGAGCCGAATCAACACGTGTTGCTGCTGCTGCATCATGCTTATGACCGTGATGCACGGGCTTCGACTCAGGCCGAGATCGCATAGCCCGGTAGTGCGGTGGATTCGAAATCCACTGTCGTCAGACTCGGGGGTTCAAATCCCTCTCTCGGCGCCTCAAGCATAGAATGCGTCAGGCTGTTCCATCAATTCGGAGATGTGGTCCTGAACCACGCGTGGAGCGCGTGCTTCCAACAAGGAGCGAAGGTGCTCATCCACGTTGGGCATGTCTCCCATGCCAAGGCCAAAGGTGGCGTCGAGCGTTTTGGCCAGACGTTGTGCGGCGCTCGGGTCTCGGCTCTCGCCGACCGTGGTGGACACGGCCAAGGATCCAGAGAGTCCGTGGTGGGGGGCCAGCGAGACCAGCAACGCCAACGCTCCAATGCAACCGGCGCTTGGTTCGGTTCGGCTGACGGTGCGTCCTTCGGCTTCGAAGGATTCCAGATCCTCGGTTGAGGTGGCGACCCAGAACGTGCGGCGGTCTTCTGCAGGAGCGCGGAAGCCTGCAAGTCCAATGACTTCGCTGGCACCTACCAAAGCGTCCAGCAAGCCAACGGCCGTCGCATGCTGGAAGTGAGGCTGGCCGGATTGTGCCGCACCGATCAGCACGTGCGCAGGGCCTGAGGCGGTCTCCAGGCGCACCAAGCGGTGGTGCGGCGGCTTCAGTACCCCGTTGTCGTCAAGTTGAGCCAACGGCGGCAAAGAGGGGTCGAGGACGTGGGCCACCGTTCGGGATGGAAGCAGTTGCGTCAGCAGTTCAGCGGTCAAAATTCCGATGTCGCCTACGCCTGGGAAGGCGACGAAACATGGCGTTCCTGCAATTCCCTCTTCATCGAGCCAAACCACCTTGAGCGACATACCGCA
>QQSJ01000101.1 GCA_003602635.1 Candidatus Poseidoniales archaeon | reverse complement strand
GGCAGCACCGTCTGGATGGTCGGCGTATGGTCGCTGAAGAATTTCGGTTGGTCCGTGGTGATGATCAACATCTATTCGCTGATGATGAAGGTCACCTGGGGCGAAGTGGGAGGCACCCAATTCACCGGCTACATGGCGATGATGAACCTCTCCGCCATCATCGGCTACCAGTTGACTGGGCCGCTGGCTGAACGCTTCGATTACCCCACGCTCTTCCTCATTGGTGCAGCCTTGCAGACCTTGGTCATCCTCGCCGTGCTCTGGATCGACCCCGACCAGACCCGCCGAGAACTCGAATCGCCGGTACCTGCCGAAGCCCCTGCCTCGATTCCTATGACCGCGTGACCATAGACAGAAGCATAGCATCGGATGTCATCGCGTACCCATGGACCCAAGACCGGGCCTCGGTGATCTTGCCCGGAGGTTCCTTGGCCTTGGGTGCATTGCTTTCGGTGGCCCAGTGGCCCATTTGGCCCATTTCCAATCTCGATTCGTTGAGGACGAGAAATGGATGGATGAAAGCACCTTTGCGGACCTGGTTGCGCTCTGTCAATCGTTGCCGGGACCTTCGTCATCTCAAACCTGCTTTGCCATCGGCGTGCTGCAGCGTGGGTGGGTCGGTGGCTTGGTCGCGTGGGGATGCTTCATCCTCCCGTCTGCGTTGCTCATGACCGGTTTGGCAGCAGGGATGACCGTGCTGACGAACCTCGATGTGGGCCTTCTACACGGTCTGGCCGTGGCCGCGATTGCGGTCATCCTCAATGCGATGTTCGGACTTGCAGGGCGGTTGACCCCCGACGGACCCACACGAGGCTTGGCGCTCTTGGCCGCCAGCGTGTTGCTTCTCCTCCCACTCCTCGCTCCACAACTGACCACGGTGGCCACGCTGGGTGCCGTGGTGCTCTGCGGCCTGCTCGGCTCCCGCATGCGCAGCGCCGAAGCAGAGACGTCCACGCGTGTCGAATGCACCACGGTCAGCACCACGGTTGCACGCATGGCCTTCGCGCTGTTCCTCGCCGCGGCCTTCCTGCCGGGCGTCCTGCAAGCCCTCGGCGTAGGAAGCATCGACCCTGCAGCCGGTTTGCTCCGTTCCGGGGCGTTCGTGTTCGGGGGAGGGCACGTCGTGCTCCCCCTGCTCCAAGCCGAAGTGGTGGATCCCGGCTGGGTGGATCAAGCCACCTTCCTCGCGGGGTACGGTGGAGCAAATGCCGTGCCAGGGCCGATGTTCTCCTTCGGGGCCTTCCTTGGCGGGGTGATGGACGCCGACGGTTGGCCCACATCGGCCGGTGGAATCGGCGGCGTGCTGCTCGGCGCGCTGTGTGGTGTCGTCGCCCTCAACCTGCCTGGCCTTGCCGTGGTGGTGGCATGCCTGCCTTTCTGGGAAGATGTGCGACACCGGCCGGCGGTCCGATCCACGCTGCGTGGCATCAACGCCGGAGTGGTCGGATTGCTCGGGGCTGCCCTGCTGTTGGCGGCGGTGGCTGTCTTCGAAGTCAGTCTGGCCCGAGGGGCAGCCTGGATCATGTTCGATGCGATGCTGGTTGCCGTAGGATTCACTCTGTTGAGCACCAAACGTGCACCTCCTTGGGCGGTCGTTCTCGGAACTGGAAGCCTCGTGGCCACCGTTCTCACCTTGGCTTAAGTGGCCTCGTCAACGCACCTTCGTAAGGCAGTCCTTCCTACTCCTCTCCGAGCGGTGACGCGTTCCGACCTTGATATACTCTCGAGGTCGGAGCCCCCCATGAACAGCCCTGCGTCTGCACAAAACACCCCTCAAAAGGTGCTACTGATCGGTGCCGGAGGCATCGGTTCACACCTGACCGACCTGCTGTGCCGTGGCCTTCACGGACACGGCTTCGACCTCACGCTGATGGACGGTGACGTCGTCGAGGAGCGCAACCTCGCGCACCAACGCTTCCATCCCAACGACATAGGGCGGGCCAAGGCGGACGTGCTTGCACAGAGGCACGGCAGCAAAGGACATACCCTCACGGCCATCACAGAAAACCTGCGCTTGGCCGAGCAGCTGAGCGGCTACGATCTCATCGTGGTGGCCGTTGACCGCCCTGAACCGCGTCGCCTCGTTCACGCGACAGACGTGCCGTGGATCGACCTGCGTTCCACCGGCCGTGGGATGCTCGTCCTGACGCACCTCGATGCGCCTGGGCGCATCGCCTCCCAAACACCAGACCATGCTCCAGCCTCATGCCAAGCCGAAGGCGTGCTTGAGGCAGGCTTCGTGCAGGTCGGGTTCGCCTTGGCCGCCGCAGTCGGCGCGCAGTGGGTCATCGACCACCTGGTGCACGGCCGTAGCCCGGCCAAGGCGATGATGATGGACGCCGCCTACGGAGGCCTGTCCTTCGGCCCACTCCCCGAGGTGAAGGCATGAAGGACGACGTGCTCATTCGTGTCGCTCATTCTGTGGAGCCGGGAAGCTTCGGAAGCACCATGGACGAATGGACCGAGGCCATCAATGCGGCATGGGACGGCGACGTGGACACGCCTTCAGTGCAGAACGTCCAACAGGCCGCCGCTCGTGCCGGTGCTTGGAACGCCGTGTACGTGCTTTCCGCCGTGGCCGGTCTGGAAACCTCGGTGCTCATCGACGCTGAAGGCACCGTGTTCATCGATTGGGGCTCCCCCGGCCTCGTGCCGCTTCGCGCCCACGTCGGCGCAATGGCGCCCTTCCAGGTGTGGGTGCACACCCATCCACGCTTTGACGCGTACTGGTCGGTCACCGACCGTCAGAGCCTGGCCAACGGCACCGGCGTGCTCAACGAAGCGCTGGTCCTCGGTTATGACGGCGTCAAGCGCGCCAGGAACCTCGGTGCAAACGATCCTGATACGACCCGCATCGGTGGCTCTCCGGCCTTGGACGCATGGTCCCAAGAGGACCCAGCGCCTTGGCCCGTGGCTTGGCCCGCGGAGGTGGAAGCATGAGCGTCAGGGCCCCAAAAGACGAGGATGAGGCCCGGCGCGCCCGCCTCATGGTCGCGCTTGGACAAGGCCGAACCGTCGCTGATGTGATCCAAGAAATCACAGGAACGGCACCAGAAGAGGACCTCGTTGAGACCGTCAAAGCACGCTTGCGTGCTGCGTCCGAAGACGGGGAACCCTTCGATTTGCCCTCCTTCCTCGAAGCGCACGTCTCGTGGCAGGAGGCATGGCAATGAACACCGTCCAGATTCAGGATTTGGTCGCCGAAGTTGAGGCCGTCATGCACGGCATTCCTGAGGAGGACCGGATCATTACCGACCAGCGCTATGACGCGGAACAAACAGGCCTGAACCTGTTGGAATCGGTCTTGACGAATTCGAAACGCTGGCGGGTGAACGGGACAGGCGTGACGATGGATCATCCCGCGGGTGTGCAGCTCGACGTTGACGTGATGGGCTCAATGCTCATGGCCGTGCAGGAAGACGAACAGCATCTGGTCATGTCCGTTGACGGTCAACCCATCTGCGTGGCTGGAGAGGGCATCTTCTACGACGTGCCCATGTCGGACCACCTCACCACCGTGGTGCTGCTCGGTGAGGCCGGATTCCCGATCTCGCATACCCCCGACACGCTCTACATGCTCCATTCTCCTGCTGACCTGCTTGCGAACATGTCCAACGAGTTCTGTTCTTTGCAGGAACGCATCTCGGCGGCCAAATTGCTCGTTCCCTACGTGAACGAAGAAGAGGGCGAAGGCTCCATCTCAACACAAAGTTTCAACCTCGCAGAAACAGGGAATCTGCCGCCTCAGGTTGAGTTGGAACTGGTCTACTCTGAACTGTATCCTCGGTTCATGCCCTTGCACGAGGCGAGTGGCAATACCATGGTCAACAAATTCGTCGACCTCGTCCTGCGCTTGACCCGCCATAGGCCTGAGAAGCCTTCCCATGCGCTTCATCGGTTCATTGACGTTCACGTCCAGAGGATGCGCCACAAGGACCAGGAGCGTGTGCGCGATCTTTTGCTCGCCTTGTGTGAAACCTCCCGGCCGGAACTGCATGCATTGTTTGAGACGGCCGACGGCATCTACCAGAACGGGTGGGACTTCGATCGCTTCCACGAAATGCATCAGGAGATCATCCATGTCCCGCCCCATCTGCGCATGGAGCATTTGGGCATTCCAGCCGATGCGTACGAAAACGTCCACGACGTCGACGACATCATGATGTTTTGAGGTGGAAAAATGCCCTTACGACCCAGCATGAACCATTTCGTCCACCACTGGCTGAGCAACCCTGCTCCAGAACAACCCGGCTTTCACTTTGGCACCGCAAGGGTTCATCGCGCGCGCGCATGGATGTACCACCTGCACAACGCACCCGATTCAATCCGAGACGTGACTGGACCACACCTTCCAGGACGTGGCCGAGGATACCATGACATGAACCTCAAGCACCAGTTGGAAGCCTATGCGTTGAACACCACAGAACGCCTGACGTGGGAAGAATGGATCTCGCTCTCACCCTACCTTCGCCCCACGGACGACGGCGGTTTCACGTGGGACCACAACAGCCGGGACGGCGTCAACGACGGCCTTTACGAAGCATGGTTGGACGGTTGGTTCGGTCATCATGGGGCAGCAGAGGCCATCGAACTCCGCCACCGTGTCATGCAGGCGGTTCGGGAGACCGTCGATTTGACCGACGTTCCATGGCACATGAAGGAACGACGCGAACAACTGGAATCTGAGGGACGGGTGCTCCGTTGCCTTGTGAACGATGCGTGGTTGGCCTCAGAGGGATTCATGCGGACGGCCGTTTCATTGCTCAAAGGCCGCATCTGGGTGGACGACAACCACCGTGTGCGCATCATTGGGCGATCGAGCCTGGTGTGGATCCTCTGCCGCTCAAATCGACCAGCGGCCGGGCAGGAATACGGCGTTCGTGTCCACTTGGAGGGCACAGGCCGTACCTTCTGCATCCAACCAGAGGTTCGACGGGTGCATGGTTTCGACTTGCTCTGTTTGTACATGTCGGCGCTGGCCGACGACATCGCAACGTCGCATGAGGTGTCCACGTTGAGTTCCGGACTCGTGACGGAACAGCGCCTCGTGAACACGCCAGGACAGTCGACCAACGATTTCGTGCCTTGGAACGGGGGAGCGATCAACTTCTCGAACATCCAACGCCCATCTCCACCGCGTTGGATGGGCACCACCAGGTGGATGCCCTTGACCGTGGAAGACCTTGACCGCGTGCGGTGATTCAGGCCCCGGTGTAGGTCGCTCGACGCCCTTCGATCAGAGCCGAGAGGCCTTCCAACGCATCGTCGGTGGAGAAGATCGCTTCCAAACCGTCGAGTTCCATTTGGAGGCCGGCCGCCAAGGACGCGCCTTCTGTGGCGTCGATGAGGTC
>QQSJ01000100.1 GCA_003602635.1 Candidatus Poseidoniales archaeon | reverse complement strand
GCAGGCCAGCGGCGCACGCCATGGGCTTCGGAGGGGATCGGTGTCGTGGCGTCCCAACACAGGCGTGTCTTCCCTTCGTCGAAGGTGAGGCCTCGCCCCACATCAAAGCGGCAGAAGAGCTGCCAAAGCATGCGACGTCGGGCCTTTGGGCCGTGCAAATCCAAATCATCGTCGGTGACGATGAGCCAGCGCAAATTCTTGGCGCCTTCCAATTGCCAAATTTGATTTTTCAATTGGTTAATCTTTTCTTGACGAGCGCCCTCGAGCGCGTCGCCTTCCGCCGTCACTTCGGACCCCGTTCGCGGCGAAGGCCTGCCTTCGACCGAGACGCTGACGACGAGCATGCTGCTGCGAAGAAGGCGCGCGTCTTCTGCGCCGTCAAGGGCCAGCACGGCCGAGAGGTCCTCGCCGCCCCAGCCCGGCGCTTCGGCTTCCCCGCGCCGCCAGTCGGGCGTGTCTTGGCGGAAGGATCCGAGCAGCGGTGCTTCACCGGAACGCGGGTCGGTCCCAGGGATCGACGTGGCGTCGATGATGACCTTGTCGTGGACGTTTTCGTACGGGCTTGCTGCTTCGAGCGCGTCGGCGACCATGCCTTCGAGGACGATGACGTCTTCGGCGGGGTCGACCTTGTCGTTCAGATCGTCGAGGAAGCCTTCGAGGTCCTTCGGGTCTCGGTCTGGGTCAACGACGACCATCGACTTCAGGAACATCATCTGGCCGGCGCCCATGAGGCCAATGGCCGTCTTTCGCCCCTGGCGCGGGTAGCGTTGTTTTGAAGCAACAATGGCGAGGTTGTGGAAGCCGGTCTCCAACGGGAGGTGCACGCTGACCACGTCACGGTGCTGGAATCGAAGAACAGGGCTGAACTGCCGTCCAATCGCTTCGCCGAGGAAGCCGTCTTCCATGGGCGGCAAGCCGACGATGGTCGCCGGCAACATGGCGTCGGCACGACGCGTCACGGCGGTCACGTTCAACGCCGGGTAATGGCCTGTGAGGGAATAGAATCCGTAATGGTCGCCGAAGGGCCCCTCCACCCGCAGGTCGGTGGGGTCGGTCCATCCTTCGATGACGATGTCCGCCTCAGCAGGGATCCACAGGTCTTGCGTCGCCGCTTTGGTCAAGGGCAACCGACGACGACCGAGGATGCCTGCAAATTGGTACTCGGAGAGGTTGTCCGGCAGCGGGGAAATCGCGGAGAAAATCAGCTCGGGCGGGCCACCGAGGCAAATGGCGACCGGCATCTTCAGTCCCGCTGCAGCGTGGTCTGCGCCGTGCTTGTGCACTTGCCAATGAAGACCCGCTTCTTTGGGACCGAAAATCTGTGACCGGTACATGCCCAGGTTGTGATCGCCTGTGGCAAGGTCCCTGGTCACCACCAACGGGAGCGTGATGTACGGCCCACCGTCCATTGGCCAGGTCGTTGGGATGGGAAGTTTGGACAAGTCAGGATCCGTGTCCACGATACGCTGGACACGTCCCCGTCGCTTGCGCTTGGGCGCAAACGCGAGGGCGTCCATGGCCAAGGGCAAGGCCTCCCACGGACGCTTGAGATAACGAGGCACGTCCGGTTTCATCATGGCCACCATGCGGTCACCGATGGCCGTCTCGGTTTCGACCCCGAGCGCCCGAAGCGTTCGGTCTTCGCTTCCGAAGAGGTTCATCACCAGCGGAATCTCGCTGATTGTGCCGTCGGCCAAACGGGGTTGCTCGAAGATGACGGCCGGCCCGTCGTTCTTGACCAGAAGGTCGGCGATGGCGCCTGCTTCGTGGACGACGTCAACAGGACGGGAGATGCGCAGCACCTCGCCGCGCTGCTCCAAGTGGTCCACCCACCGCTTGAGGGTCCTCCATGCCACGGGTTGCTGTCTGCGGTTTTGCCTTTGGACCTTCGCTGAAGCCCATGGCACGGAGCAGACGCACCATTGATGGACTCCATCCGCCCAAGCCGGGCCATGGCGGAGGAATCCGACGTCGATGTCGACCTCGTGGTCATCGGCGCCGGCCCGGGCGGTGGCTCGGCTGCGCTTCACGCTTCGAGGCTCGGCCTTTCGGTCATGGTCCTCGAAGCCGACCCAGAAATCGGCACGCCCGTCCATTGCGGGGAGTGCTTGTCCCACCTGGCCACGGAGCAACTTGAATTGGACCTCCCAGAGCACGTCATCGCCTTGGCCGTGGACGGCGTCCGGGTCATCTTTCCCGACGGCACCGCCAAGTTGCTCACCGAGCCCGGCTATGTCCTCGAAAAGCACCTCTTTGAGCGATGGATCATGGAGCAAGCCGAGGAACGAGGCGCCGCCGTTCACTTGGGCCACCGCGTGACCAAGATGGAACGGGAATTCAACAGCGAAAATCAATTTTCCAATTGGAGTCTTGACGGTCGAGGCGATGCCTTTCCCATCCGCTGCCGTGGCGTCATCGATGCTTCGGGCGTGCATGGGGCAGCCTCGAAAATCCTCGACATGCCCGGCGACGTCGAGGTCATTGCAGGGTTCCAGTACGAACTGAACGATGTGGAGAACGACGGGTTCCTCGATTTCTACATCCAGCCGGAATACGCCCCTCACGGATACGTGTGGATGATTCCCAAAGCCGGTGAACGGGCCAACGTTGGACTGGTGACCACGGACAAGAAAGGGGCCATCAAGTACCTCGATCAATTCATCGAGGACACCTACCTGAACGGCAAGCCTCACGTGAATCCGCCGTGGCGCAAAGAGGGCATCAAGGTCCGTCCGTTCGGTGGGACCATTCCCATTTCGGGTCCGCGTCCAAGCACGGTTGAGGACGGCCTCTTGCTGGTCGGTGACGCGGCCGGCTTCACCTCGCCCTTGTTTGAAGGCGGCACCCACCTCGCCCTGTGGTCCGGACGGGCCGCCGCGGAGACCTTTGCTGAAGCCCTTGAGGCCGGATTGGCGACCAAGGCGCAGCTCAGCGGCTACCAACGGCGATGGAAAGCGACCTTCCCACCGTACCACAAGATCCTGCGCGGCAAGACGGCCTTGTACGACTTGAGCGACGAAGAGATGTCCGCGATGGCGCGTTGTCTCCCCGAAGAACTGGGGTCCATGTCGCCGTTGCAGAAGTTGGGCATTGGCCTGAAGATCCTGGTGCGTCGGCCTGCGTTGTTGACCAAGCGCGTCATTTCAGTCCTGCTTTCTTTCGGATATTCCCGCGCCAAGCACTTCGGTTGGTGACCGCCGCGCGCGAGGCAAGGTTCACGACGTGAGCCTCCTCCATTGGACCGATGGGGTGGTTCGCACTCGGGCTTGGCCTGGCGGGCTGCCTCATGGTCCTGCTTCCGTGGGGCCGTTGGAGGAAAGCGGAATCCCCGTCCCATCTCCCCACCGTCGGCGTCGTGCTTGCGTGGGTGCCGTTCTTCGTGCTCGTGCATCGTTTCGTCACGAACGACCTCTCCGTAGCGGTCGTCAACGCCTCCGGTGGCGGGGACATGCCGCTGCTCTACCGCGTGGCCGCCACGTGGTCGGCACGAACGGGCCCCCTGCTGTTGTGGGCAGGGTTCACCGCCACCTTGGCATGGTGGTGGCGCCGACCCATGGAGCGCGAATCCGTTGCCATGGCTGAACGTAGGGTGGGCTTGCTTGGGGGCTTCGCCGCCCTGTTGATGTTGTTGGCGACCCACCTGAAGCCCTTCGCTTCGACGCTTCCTGGGGCCTTGCCGGGCGAACTTAGCCCGCTGCTCCAAACCGACTTGATGGTGGTCCATCCGCCGCTTGTGTTCCTGGCGTACGCCTTCTGCCTCTCCATCGCAGCGACTGCTGTTTCCTCCATCGGGCATGAGGACGCAGGCCTTCTTGACCGCATGGTACGGCAAGCGCGCCCGGGCTTCTTCGTCACCACCTTGGCCATCGGATTGGGCGGGCTGTGGGCCTATTTGATCTTGGATTGGGGAGGGTATTGGGCGTGGGATCCCGTCGAAACGGCCTCCTTCTTGCCTTGGCTCGCTCTGGCTTCTCTTGCCCACCTTCGAACGGTTCCGAGGAAGGTCCCTGCAACCGTCCTTCGCGGTGTCGGACTGATGACCGGCGCCCTTGCGTTGTTCGCCACCTTGGTCACACGGGCGGGCGGGGCGTGGGCGTCGTCGGTGCACAC
>QQSJ01000010.1 GCA_003602635.1 Candidatus Poseidoniales archaeon | reverse complement strand
GTCATCCATCACGCAGGCGACCGCGTTATGAGGCAAAGAACACAACAGAACCTGGGTCTATTCCAACCCTCGCAGACCGTGCATCGAGACGTGGTGCCTCATCTGCCTCGCGCAGAACAGGTGGCTCCAAGGACGGGCCTTGGTGCCTTCAAACCGTTGATCCGCATGACCGGTCTGAACGTCGCCTTGGTCAATGCCCTACACTTGAGCAGCTCGTCCCTCTCGAAAGTCCTCGACGGTCGACTCCGAAGCGCCCGCGAACGTTCGTTCTCCACGCGCCTCGGTTTGTTGTGCTACGAAGCCATTGTGCACAACAAGGAACGGGGCCGTTGGAACCTTGGATACAGCGCTTATCGTATTCCAAAAATGATGACCTCGCGAGGCTTATTTCACCCGCTTCCATTGGATGTGGTCCATCCCGAGCACAAGGCATGGCGCCAAGAACAGGCCCCCATTGAAGCACACGGGCCGGTTACCGCCACGTTTGCTTGGATGATGGCTGCAAGCGAACGGAATGAGCGTGCATCCCACTGGGTTCGCGTCCTTCGGTTGTTTGAACAACAGGCAAGAGGGGAGGCCCGCGCCCACTTGTTGAGAACGCTGCCTGATGAGGTCTTGCCCATGTACCCCGCTGTAGGAAGACGCTACAGACCAAGCCCGGAAGACTGGTCAGGTTTCAGGCCGTTGGGAGCCGAGTTGGGTCGTATCACTCCAGAGATCTTGGCTTGCTTGCATCTCGAAGCACAACGCGATACGGATGAACGCGGGAAGGATGTGGTGCTCTGGCACGGCGCTTGGAATCAACGGATCAAAGGCGCGGTGCTTGGCGCGGTCCTCGTACGACGGCTCAACAGAATGTGGTCACGGCTGCATGGACCTCACATGCGTCAACATCACGGAACCGCCGTTGGTGGAAGGCCTACATTGAGGGTGCTTACGGAACGGGCGGTGGACGATCCCACGGTCCGTACGTCGTACCTCCGCCTCGGAATGAGGTTTGGCGCACTGACGTTGCGGGACATCAAGGGAATGGAGGGAGTCAAGGTGTGGTTGAGAAAACCAAGGATCCTTGCGGCGCTGGCACATGATGAGGGCCTCGACTCGCCTTCTGCCAGAACCTCGCTGGCCTCCTTGTGCACCCGGTATCTTGCACGCGCAGAGCACAGCAAAATGCTCCTCGATGCACAGAGGGATGATTTGTGGGGGACGCCGACTCCTAGCCTCGCTCCGAAAGTGGATTTGGACCATCGGAAGAAAAAAGAATTCTTTGAAGGGTTCAACCTATGGGAGATCTTTGACGACGCCAATGACCGGACTCTCTTCAAAGAGCAAGGTGAACGGCTCTTCTCAGATCTTTGGCGGATGAAAGAGGAGTTGACGCGCCAGCATCACGCGTACGTACTCGAACTCAGCGAGCCGAGCTGAGACGCCTTTGGCTCTTCCAAGCGTTGAGGCCACACCTCCGCCATGCGTGGTCGGTGAGCGCAAAGGTGATCCACGGCCTCTTCGTGTTTGAAACCAAAGGAGCGCAGCACAGCATAGGCCACCACGCCGGTTCGGTCTCGCCCGTGCACACAATGCAACAAAACATCGCGGCCTTCGTCAATGAGGCACCGCACCTCTTCAATCGCCACCAGCCAGGGCTCGATCCTGGACTCATACGCCCGAAAGTAGCGATGAATCCAAGGCACGGTGGGGCCGTTGGTCAAGAACGCTGGTGGATGACGGCACAAGGTCACCACGGTATGATCTGCCTCAAGGGTGGATCGAAAATCCAGCAGATCACAAAGCGTCAATGAACCGCTCCCAAGGTCCATGCGAAGGTTTTGGGATGTTTTTTCCTCCATGCTCGCGTTGTCAGCTTTCTGCTTGCACGCGTCTGGAAGGCGGTGAATGGCATCCTGAGACGAGCCTTCGAAGGTGGTCAGGAACACGGGGGGTTCGCGTTCCACATGCGATTGCATCGCTCCCCAACGGGCGTGTGTGGACCACACGTCGAGGCACAAATCATGGTATGGTTCGTCGGTCAAACTGGCCTTAAAATTGGGATAGAGAAGGTTGTCCACCTCGATGGCCAACCGCTCTCGCACGGCCCTTCGTGAAAGAACGACACGCGCGGGGTAATCCGCCCTCGGTGTCAACTGCACTTCGGCTTCCGGCCAGATTTGATGCAGATGAGCCGGGTCACGGGCGCGCACCATGAGGTGATCCGGGAGGTCGCGGTGGGCCACGATGGACACGAAACCGCCAGAAAGGAAGATCCACATTCAGACCACCTCCATGCTGGACGCATCTTGAGCACGTGGGGTCAGCTTCGCCTCCGCCTCTAGGAAGAGTGGTGCAAGGCTGGGTGAAGACCGCATGCTGTCGTCCGTGCTCCGGGGCTCGTACCGCGGATGCTGCACATCCAAGGGAGGCATGGGTTTCCATGCGTTGGCCCACACCATATCTTCGGGGGCTTCGGGAGGGAAAACGGCGTGGTCCATGATACGGAACACCACGCCGAGACGCCGACAAACTTCGTTGAGGATGACCAAACGAGAGGTCACGGTTTCACGCATCACGCCCTCGATGACCGTCAATTCGCTTGGCCCACTCCGGGTCACGTGAAGACCAAAATTTGGAATCCAGTACACCTGACCTGCGGCAAGGGTACGCATCATCCTCATCACCTGTGCTTCAAGCAAGTCGGAACGGGCCACCTCGCGATCCCGTCGGTTTGGGGCAGGGAGGGAGTCGGAGGACCGGGGCCCTGCCACCGGCATGGGGGGGTCGAGAACGGGCAAGTCGAGCGGCGGGCTGGGGGGTGGGTCGGACGGTTTGTTTTGCATCAATTTACAAGGGTCAATCAAAACCAAAGAACCGCCGTATGACGGAGGCTTACAAAAGCAAATTCTCTGTTGAATTTTACATAAGAATCGATGGCCTCGCGGACCGGCACACGGTGGCGGCATGGTCATGTGCGGCCTCAGAAACCGGGGAGCATGGACCCACTGGCATGGGAAGCGCTTGCGGTGCTGGCGATCGCGGTTGTCGCTTGGATCCGTACGGTCTCCAGCGGCCTTGTGACGGTCATGGACGTGCTCTGGGGCCTCGGCTTCGTCGTCATCGCCACGGCCCGCATTGTGGCCCTTGGAGGCACCGACACCGTCGGATGGATCGTCTACGGTGCCGTAATTGTCTGGGCCTTGCGTCTGGCCACCCATCTTCACTTGCGGACCAAGCACCGTGGAGAAGATCCGCGTTACGTTCGCATGCGCGAAGGATGGGGCGACCGCTGGTGGTGGGGCAGTTTCGTCCAGGTCTTCCTCCTGCAAGGCATCATCATGCTCGCTGTGGCGGCGCCGCTGCGCCCATTGCTTGACGCCTCCACTCGCGCAGCGCTTCCTGAGGCGGTGCCGATGATGGCCGTGGCCGGCGTGTTGTTCGCCGTCGGCTTCGTCATCGAGGCGGTCTCGGATGAGCATCTGCGCCGGTTCAGGGCCGAGGCCGGTCCCGGCCAATTGCTGACCACCGGCCTGTTTGCCCTCGTCCGCCACCCAAACCACCTCGGTGAAGCGATGGTGTGGTGGGGCCTCGGCCTCGCGGCCTTGGCGATGGGCGGCTGGAGCGTGTGGCCCGTGCTCTTCGGACCGCTGTTGCTCAACCTCTTGCTGCGCTGGGTCTCCGGCGTGCGGATGTCTGAAGTCGATCTCGAAGCGCGCCCTGGCTTTGCCGAATGGGTCGCAACGACACCGGCCATGTTGCCTTGGCCTCGGCCCAAACGTTGAGGCCTGCCTTGGGCGTCAAGCCGAGGCGTTTCCAGCCACAAGCGGCGTCAATTCACCCACGTCGGCCAGCAGGCTTGGCCCGCTGGCGAGGTAGACGAGGGTGCCCAAACGATCACGCGAATCCTCGGGCGTCGGCACGTCCTTGGTGGCACACTCGCCGGTGCAGCCGTCCGTGATGGCGATGAAAATGCGCCCTTCGGCGTCAATGACGATGTCGTTGAAATCCAGCAGGTTTCGGTTGGAACCGCCGATGTCACGGCAGTCGCCGCTGTTGAGGCAAATCGAGCCGACCTGAACCGGGTCCTGCGTCACGCGAACGGTTTGGAAGACAGGGTTCTCGTCCAGCGCGTTCAGGCTGTAGGTGACGTAGAGGTCGTAGCTCACGTTGGCCGTGGCGTAGTGGGCGTTGCCGTCCCACGGGTTGCCGTCGATGTCCGGCACGCCAAGGGCGCCGGCGTCTTCGCTGCCAAGGTATGCGACGGCCATCCGGCCAGGGTCGCCGGCGATGATCTGCGGGAACACGCTCGAGACCACTTCGACCGGTGAAATGCGTAGGCTAGTTTGCTCCCACGACTCGCCGGAATCGGTGCTGCGGGACATGTAGACGCCTTGGTCGGCGCCCGTCCACACGTGGTAGCCGTTGCTCTCGGTGTCCGCGGCCATCTCGGAATTCTTGCGAGGGTTCGGGGTCCCGACGTCCTCACCCATGGTCTTCTCTTCCCAGTTGAGGCCGTTGTCCTTGGAGACGACCAAGGTCGGCGTGGCGACACGCGGTGGCACGTAGACCGTGCCGTCGGGGGCCGAGGAAATGGCACCGTGCAGGCCTCCGTTGGTGGTGACGAGCCCGAAGGCTTGGCCGCCAACGGCGAAGGTGGCCCCGCCGTCAAGGGAGGTGTAGCAGAAGATGCCGGCCAATTTGTTGTAGCAGAAGTAGACGGCGGTGTCGTACACCGGGCTTCCAATGGCCCCATACCCCGAATCCGTCCACGGCCCGGTGGCCAGCTTGATGTGATCGTTGAGTGGAACGGGTCCGGAATCGTGGGGGTTGCCCAACCAGGTCTCACCGTCGTCGTCCGACCAACCGATCCACGTGGTGGCCAAGCCCACCATCTGGACGTTGAAGATGCGGTCCGTCAGCGGGTCGACCCAGCCCCAAGGGTCGCTGGTGGAGGGGGCTTGGGTGAATTCGCCCTCCACGGTGTTGATCCACGTTTCTCCAGAATCGCAGGACCGCATGACCTTCTCAAGGGCGATGAGGAAGATGCAGCCGCTCGAGGTGACCCCGATGCTGGGTTCTGGACCTTGTTGGCCCACGTCGTTCACGTAGTAGGTCGTGTCAAAGGGCTCGACGTCGACCGGAAGGCCGTCACCGCCGGTGACCCATACCCCGTCCATGACCTCGTCTTCGATCACGGGAACTGGGGGTTCCTCGCTGCTGATGCACCCGGCCATTGGCGCGAGGAGCATCAGGAAGGTCAGCAGCAGGGCCACGGGGCGCATGGAAGGCCCTGGGCCTTGCCCCTCTCAAATGCTCCGCGTGACGCGGTGATGAACGGTCCTTCAAAACGAGCGAGACCGGCCCCGGACCATGGTGGACGTTCGCTTGCCGTCTCACCTCGAGGAACGGTGCCTCCGGCATGCAGGCCCTGAAGCCGCTTCGCCACGCTTTGTCGTGCATTGGATGCGGGCTGCTTTGCGTTTGGACGAAAACCCAACCTTCGACGTGGCTCGGACCTTGGCGAACGGCCTCGGCTTGCCGCTGCTCGTCTACCAAGGCATCGACGAACGCTATCCCCATGCCTCCTACCGCCATCATCGCTTCTTGCTGGAAGGGGCCGCGGACGTCGCGCATCGTGCGGCGGAGTTCGGCGTGAGGCACCTCCTGCATGTGGCCCGTGACGGACACCGCGAACCGGCCCTGTTGCGCCTCGCCGACGAAGCGGCGGTGGTGGTGACCGATCTGGTGGATCTTCCGCCCTGGTCCGATTGGACGCAATCCGTGGCCGGCACACGCACGGTCATCGAAGTGGACGCGCATTGCGTGCTGCCCAGAACGGTGTTCGGGCGCACGGCCGACCGCCCGTTCCGGTTTCGGGACGCCACCAAGCGTGCGATGAAGCAACGGATGGGCCAACCATGGCCTCGTTGCGACCACGACACGCCCCCCTTGCCCGAGGGGTGGGAGCCGCCCTTCGTGCCCGTTGACGCGGCTGCTGAACTCCGCAAAGACGGTGCTCGTAGCCTCTTGGCTGCCTGCAGGATCGACCCAACCGTGGTTCCGGTGACGGACATGACCGGGGGTGCGTCAGCGGGCATGGCCCGTTGGAATGCCTACCTCAAGGAAGGGATGAGCCGCTACCATCGCACGCGCAACAACGCGGCTCAACGAGGCGGCGTCAGCGGCATGTCGCCTTGGTTGCACCACGGCATGGTGGCGGCAACGCGCCTCGTGCGTGACGCTGCAGAGCACGGCACCAAAGGGGCGGAGAAATTCCTCGACGAGATGCTGGTCTTCCGAGAGCATGCCTACCACCACGTCCACGACGTGGACCGACCCACGGCGTGGGACCGTCTCCCAGACTGGGCCCGGGCTTCGTGGCGAAGGTCGGCGTTGGTCCACCCCTCCTTGCCTTCCATGGACTTGGAACGCGGACGAAGCAGCGATGCGCTGTGGAACGCGGCTCAAACCGGAATGGTCCGACACGGCGTCATGCACAACAACGTCCGCATGACCTGGGGCAAGGGCACCGTGCGGTGGATGGAAGACCCTGAAGCGGCCATGCGCCTCACGCAAGACCTCAACGACCGGTACGCGTTGGACGGAAGGAACCCCAACTCTGTGGCCGGCGTGATGTGGTGCTTCGGACTCTTTGATCGCGCCTTCGACCCGCCGGAAGCCCGCATGGGGCGGGTGCGTCGACGCGACCCTCGTGACCACGCGGCTCGCCTCGACATGGACCGTTACCGCGCATGGACGGAAGCGCCAAGCGGAACAGAGCAACTCAGCATTGGCGTGGTTGGAGGCGGGTTGTCCGGTCGGTTTGCGGCCCGGATGCTGAGTGATCTTGGGCACAACGTGACCGTGTATGACAAGGGCCGAAGGGCCAGTGGGCGGCTGTCGGACCGAACCGCAGACGACGGGACACCGTTCCAACTCGGTGCGCCAAAACTCGACGGTTGGCCGGAGTGGGCCGAACGTCACGTCCAAGATTGGGTGGAGCGAGGTTTCCTCAACGTGGACGGAGAACGCCCTGGCACCACCCTGCCGCCTCTTCTCGACCACCTGGGTGAAGGACTCGATGTGCGCCAATTGCACCGGGTGGACGGGCTTGAATCGACGGACAAAGGTGGGCGTCTGCGCATCATTTCACCGGATGGGCCGATGGAAATCGAACACGACCACGTGATCGTCGCCGCCCCATTTGAACAATCAAGAGCGCTGTTGGACACCGCTGGCATCACGGTGACGGGCCGAAGTGAACCATGTTGGGTGGCGTGGGGACCTTGCCCCGAAGGTGACCTTGAGGCACCCCCTGGATGGACGCTGACCCGGCGGGGCCACGATGGAGGCACCCTCGAAGTTCGCATGGACGCCGCAACCAGCGCTGCTGACCTCGAACGAAGCCTTCCCGACATGGCCACTCATGTGGCCACCACCCTTGGGGTCGATCCCGAAGGATGGTCCGCGCATCGTTGGAGGTTCAGCCGACCCATCGAAGGACCGGAGTCTGTGGTCCGTCACGGCGCCTTCAGCGTGATTGGAGACGCTTTCGGCCACCCCATCGGAACCGCCGGTGCGGCCTTGGACAGCGCGGCTCGTGCCGTCGCAAACCTCCATTGCACGGTGGGCTGGGAGCCTTGCGCGGTTGAAACCAGCCTCCAACAAACCGACCTTTCGTCCTGGGGGGCTTGAATGGGTGCATTTCGAAACGCCCTCAAGCCTGTGGAACAGGCCAGCGTCCAGCGGTGGTGCTACGTTCACACCGACCAACTCAACCTTGACGTGGGGCCTTGGCGCCCCACGCCAGAGCGACCTCGTTCGTCCATTGGACTGATCATGATCGAGACCGCATGGAAGGCCAAACAACGGCCCTATCACCAGCAAAAATTGGCCTTGGTGCTGACCAACCTGCGCCATTTTGCCCTTGAGGCCCAAGAAGCGGGCCATCCGGTGGTGGTGCTTCACGATGACCGCCCATACGAGGCCGTTCTCGCGGCGCAAGCCGAAGCCTTGGGTCCGATTCACGCCATGCGGTGGGCTGAACGTGAGACACGGCTGGCCTTGGAGCCCTTGGAGGCCGATGGCGCCCTTGTGGTGGAGGAGCACGCGGGTTGGCTGACCGATCGCGCGCTCTTTGACCGGGCCGTGGGCGAGAAACGCCCGTGGCGCATGGACGCCTTCTACCGCGAGGCACGGAAAGCGCACGGCGTGTTGGTGACCGATGAGGGGAAACCAATCGGTGGGAAATGGTCCCTTGACGCAGAGAACCGATTGCCATGGGACGGAGCCGTGCCGCTGCCCGACGTGCCCAAATTCCCACCAGACGCCATCACGCAAGAAGTGGTGAAAACGGTGGAGGCGCGCTACGGCGAGCACCCCGGCCGGGTCACGCCTGACGATTTGCCGGCCTCGGCCGCGGACGCTGAACGCGCTTGGCGTTGGGCCCTCGACGAAGCCATGCCGTATTTCGGACCGTACGAGGACGCGATGACCGTGCAGCATCGATCGCTGTTTCACACGCGAATCGCAACGCTGCTTAACCTTGGTCGCCTGCAAGCAGGCCGCGTGGTCCACGACGTCGAGCGGGCGGAATTGGCCCTGAATTCCAAAGAGGGTTTCATCCGACAGGTCCTCGGGTGGCGGGAGTTCATTCGGCACGTCCACGATGCGACGGATGGGCTGACCGAACACGTGCACGTCAACATGAGCACGACGTCTCGCCCCGCAGGCGGATGGCCCGGCGCATGGCCGGAGGCGCCTGCCACCGTGGATGCGCTGGGGGACGACGTCCCGCTGCCTCAGGCCTATTGGGGAACGGCGAGTGGCTTGGCCTGCCTCGACGACGTGACCCGGGCGGTGGTCGAAGACGGATGGACCCATCACATTCCACGCCTGATGGTGCTGGCCAACCTCGGCACGCTGATCGGTGTGCGGCCACGGGAATTGACCGATTGGTTTTGGGCCATGTTCACGGACGCCTACGATTGGGTCGTCGAACCAAACGTGCTGGCGATGGGAACCTACGCCACAGGCCCGTTGATGTCCACCAAACCCTACGTGTGCGGAACGCCCTACCTGAAGCGCATGGGGGATGCGTGCAAGGAATGTGCCTTCTCTCCGTCCTCCACCTGCCCCATTTCCGACATGTACTGGGCTTTCCTCGCCCGGCATGCGCCGCTGTTTGAAGGAAATTTCCGCATGGCGATGCCGATGCGGACGCTGGCCAAGCGTTCGCCTGAGAAACGCGAAGCCGATGCCCGTGTCCACGCCAAAGTGGTCGACGTGCTCGGGCAAGCCCGCGCGCTCACCCCACAAGACGTCAAGGAAGCCCGGGCTGGAGAGCGGGCGACAGAGCCAAGTCCTGCGCAATGAGTTCCTCTCATGGACCCTGAGCGCGACGCGCGATGGCTGGTTCAACGCCTCCGTGAGGAGGACGACTTACGCCCTGCGTACCGCATGAAGCGGGAGCGGCGGTGGGCGTCTGAAGCTACTGTGTTGCGTGACGATGAGGGGGGCATCATGGCCTACACAGAACTGCGAAAGCACCTGTTCGCCGTGGAATTGACGACGGTGGTCGTCGACCCAACGCACCGGGGCCGAGGACTCTGTCATGCCCTGATGGAAGCCGCCGTGCAATCGACTGAGGCGCGACCGTTGATCCTCTTCACGCGTGCACCTGCCCTTGAGACGGCGGTCGCTCGGCTCGGGTTCGAACAACGTCGTCCACCGAACCCGTTGACGCTGCTTTCGGTTGGCCTGCGTGCGCTCTCGCGTTGCTTGCGCATGGCGGTGGGTGGTGAGCTGCGGAAAATGTGGACGCAAGTCGTTCACGTGCGTGCCTTTCGCTGTTGGGTGTTGACCGGAAAACCCGGTTCGTGACCTACTCTTCCTCACCGGATGTTGGGGTGGCAAGCCCGCACATGCTGACCTCAAACCCGGCCCGTTCCAGCGGCATGCGCAGGGCCTCAAGGGCGCCCGATGTGGCGTGCTCTGGTCGGCGTGGCACCACGACGGCGGACACACCAAGCATGCACAAACGGCAGGTCCACGCTTCGTCCAATCCGGTTTCACCCAGGGCGGCTTGGACGGCCTGCAGAAGCGATGAACGCTCCGCTTCTTCTTCAAGCCCCGAAACGGAAGCGAAGTCGGCGGCCGAGGCCAACAGATCGTCCCAGCGGCCTTCGTCCCATGGACCACGCATCAACGGAGCAAGGGCTGCTTCACCGGCTTCGGTGATGGAACGTTTCCATCCGGGATGATCGATGTACGCCGACGTGTGCCTGGTTTCGTCGGGTTGCCAGACCAGGAGGACAGGCGCGTCAACCACGGCTCCTTGGGCGAGGCCGGACACGCCGGGCGCGCCGGGTTGGCGCCTCAGCGCCATGCCCCCGGCCTGCAAGGCCAACACGTCTCCCAGCCCACCTCGGTGCAAGCGCTCGAGGCGGTGGGCTGCACGTGCGGCGTAGTCCACGTCGGGGGTGCCGTTGGCCTCCAGCACGGCCAACGCAGCGGCCAGAAAGCCTGCGGCCGACATGCCGAAGCCTTGGCTGATGGGCAACTCGAGATGGACCTCAAGCCGCCATGCGGTCGAGCGGGGGATGCGCCGAACGGCGCGGAGGTCGTCAACCAGGGTGACGTACATCGCTTGACCTTCTGCCCAAGGGGTTCCAAACCGGTCCTTGACGACCACCTCGATCTCGCCGTTGCGTGATGGAGGACGGGATGGGGGAACTGCACCGGCCGAGGCCTCGACCGGAGGGGCTGGTCGCGCCTCGGCCCGAACACGAACGCCGGCATCGAGGCAAAGCCCGGCTCCCCGGCTGCCTTGGCGACGCGGCAAGAGCTCCTCGTCGTGGATGGAAAACAGCAGGGTGATGTGCCCGCCAACGTGGGCCTCACCGACGGTCATCAAGCAAGAAGCGGAGCACGCCGTCCATCAAGGTGCGTGATGCCAAGCGCAACCTGCGCTCAAGCGAGGCCCTTCTCGAGGTCGCCCGAGATGTTGGTGAAGCGCTCGCTGAGTTCCCGAAGCGCTTCGTTGACCACGACGTCGGGCGCCATGGCGCCGTCGGACTCGAAGGTGAACACGTAGGAACCGGGGATGTCTTCGAACACGATGGCCTCGCCGAAGGCTTCGTCGCGGCCAGTGCCGGGTCCAACTTGGTGGATGGCCTTCTCGAGGTCGTGCACAGTATCGACGTCGTCGACACGGTTCTTGGTGAACAACTTGGCGTCGATGGGGCGCCCGTCGCTGGTGGTCAGGTTGAGGCCGAAGAGGGTCTCTGCGCCCTTCTTGTCCTGAAGGACAGCGGCGCGCTGGGGTCGGAAGGTCACCGCTGCAGCCGGAGCGTGCTTGACGTGATCGCGGCCGCGGCCGTAGGTGGCGAAGGCGTAGAACTCGAGGTACTGCCCCTTGGCGAGGATCGTCAGAGGGATGCGTGCGAATTCTTCAGGGATGTCGAACATCGGGTCGGAGAGCGTCATCATGTCACCAACGTGCACGGTACGGAACTCTTCCTCGTCATCAGCGGAGGGGCCGCGGGCGTTGAGCGAGTAGAGCACTTGGCACTGCATGCATCCGCGCTCGGCTTCGACCAAGGTGCTGCAGTTGGGGCACTCGTTCACGAAGTGAAGGCCTTCGTTGGGATAGGTGGGAACCGGGAGCATCGCCAATCGGTGGGCGATGACTTCGTCGGGGAGGGCGTTGACGGATTCCACGACTTCGCCCTGGTTGTCTTGGTTGACGCCCTGGGTGAAGTCCACGAAAGCGATGGCCATCTTTGGCACGTCGCTGAGGATGGCTCGGCGGATGGCGTTGACCTGCGAAGCGTCGCTGTCGCTGATGAGGTACTTCGCCTTGCGGCCCTTGGGCCATCCCTTCACGGATTCGATGTTCATGGTAATCCACCTCGTTCAGACGCGGCGCCCTCGGCGACCGCCCTTCTTCTTCGTCCCGTCGTGGGCGATAGGAGTGACGTCTTCGATGCGCGTGATGGTCATGCCGGCACGGGTCAGGGCGCGAATGGCGGCCTGAGCACCGGGTCCGGTGGTGTTGGCCTTGTTGCCGCCAGGCGCGCGGTACTTGATGATCAACTGCGTGAATTCCTTCTCGCGGAGGGCGTCGGCCAAGCGCTCAGCAGCACGGGTGGCTGCGAACTGGCCGCCGCTGTCGGAGGCGGTCTTGACGAC
>QQSJ01000001.1:13429-28639 GCA_003602635.1 Candidatus Poseidoniales archaeon | reverse complement strand
CCTCTCGGGCAGTGCCCTCAGGCGCCGCTGCTCGTGCCGCGCGAAACCTACCGCTGCCGACCTTTGCCTGCCCCGCTTGTGGGACGGTGAACGACGTGCCCTCCCACGAACGTCCCCTTCGTATCGTCTGCCAAGGATGCCAACGTGGCATCACCATTCAGGGGTGAGATCGTGGTCGGTGTCCTCGGTGACCTCGACCTCGACGACGAGCACGTCACCATTGGTCTCGAAGACAGCCTTGAGGAAGCCGCTCATCGCCTGATTGACGTCCCTGGCGGTGTGTTGGTCGTGCTCGACGATGAGTCCCAACCCCGTGGCTTGATTCGACCGGACCACCTTCTGAGGGAAGTGCTTCGTGGCACGGATCTCAAGACCGCCGTATGCCGCGACGTCATGCTTTCCGATGTGCTTCGTGTGCCGGTGTCCACGGCCCTCGATGAAGTGGTCGAACTGATCGATAGGCGGCAGCCTGGAGCGGTGGTGGGCGTGGCCGATGACGGGGCCTTCCTTGGCTGGTTTTCTCCGGCAGACCTTGCTGCAGCACGCACGAAAGTGAAGGTGCTCCGTTCGTTGGACCGCGCTCGGTCCTGATCATTCGTGGGTCATCAACAAACGGCCGTCGTCCAACAGGATGGCATACCCAATTCGTTCGAGTTGTACCACGGTACCTGCGGGGTGATGGTGCGGCTCCAATCGACCAGACACCTTGTTGATGACGTCGTCTTCGGCCACCAAAAGCGTCGTTTCCTGAGCATCATCGGTGGTCCAGTGGACGATTGGTCGCCCGTCCTTCCGTTCAAGGCTTCCAGCATGCAAGGCCCCCTCGCGCAAGTCCACGTCAACCAGGTCCTTGAGGCGGAAGGACCCATGGGCGGCGTCTTCCGACTCCACCAAGACGTGGCCTGATGCGAGGCTGTGGTTTCGCGGCTCCTTCTCGGGCTCGGCAGGATAGCGCACCAACGTTGCAGCGTTTGGGCCCTCCACCAACGGCAATCGAACCGGGTTGCGGACGAATGCAAGCCGTGGTGCTGTGGCGTCGACGACCTTGGTGTTGTGCGAAAAGAGGCTCGTCAGAGGGACGGAGATGTCCTTCTGGGTGATGGCCAATTCGAGCCAGAAATTGCGCAAGGCCTCCGACTTGATCCCGCGACGTGCGAGAGCAGAGAGGGTCGGGAGGCGAGGGTCATTCCAGCCTTCGTACCGGCCACCCTCGATGTCTTTGCGCATGGCTGAGGTGGAAAAACCACCCCATTCATGCACTTTGACACGGCCCCAGTACATCGTTTGGGGGTACGTCCACCCAAAGTGTTCGTAGAGGAGTGTTTGCTTGCGGGTGGAGTCCATCAGGTCCTTCCCGCGGATGATGTGGGTCACGCCTTGGAGATGGTCTTCAATCGCGCTTTGGAAATCCAACAACGGCCACACTTGGTGTTTGGACCCGACTTCAGGTCGAGGATGCGGGTTGCTGACCGTGTCCTGCAAACGGAGGGCAGGCCAATCCCTGAGGGCAGGATTGCGTTGGTCCATGCCGGTTTTCACACGGACCACCGCGTCCCCTGGACGGTAGGTGCCGTTCAGCATGTCCTGCCAGCGGGCAGTGTGGTCTTCGGTCGAAACGGAACGGCACGGGCAGTTCTCCTGAGCAAGTCGGAATTCACGAAACGCCTCGGCCGTGCAGGTGCAGACGTAGCCGAAACCCTGCTCGATCATGGTCGTCGCGTGCTCGTGGTACAGGTCAATCCGGTCGCTTGCGATGACCACGCGGTCCGCAGGCCGTCCAAGCAACCACTCAGTTTCCTGCTGAATGGTCTCGTACGCGTCTGGCATTGGGGGCTTGACGACGGTATCGGTGTCGTCAAACCTGAGGATGAGCGTTCCATTGTACCGTTCTGCATAGGCACCGTTGATGACAAGCCCACGGGCGTGTCCAAAGGAGAGCGGCCCGTTCGGGTTTGGTGCGAACCTAAGCACCACCTGACCTTCCACGGCCTGTTCAAGATCAGGCAATCCCACACGTCGCTCGGCCTTTGGTCGGGCTTCGAGGAGTTCAGGTGCAAGGTTGGCCAATTCGGCTTGCGCGGCTTCGAGGCCTTGTTCGGCCACAAACGCGTTCGCGTCCGCCACGGCCGTGGCGATGGCCGGTGCAAGCACGCGGCCGTGCGGTCGCAGGTCAGCACGCATGCCCATGATGCGCCCGACGACAGAACCTGCAACCGCCTTTCCCGTGTATTCCACGGCGTTCTGCAACGCCACGAGGCGAAGGAAGGCGAGGGTTTCCTCGTCTGGGTTCCACGTCATGGCACTCAATTGGGCCTACGGGAGACCCTTCATGAGGATGGTGGGTCAAACAGCCGTTGTTGGACCGTGGTTCGTGCTTCAGTGCGAATGGGAGCCGGCTGATTGTGGATCGCTTCCCAGCCTCGTTTTGTGGTCGCCCATGACCATCGGAGGTCCTCATGCGGGTGTTGGCCTTGAAGCAACGACGGAAGGGCACGCTTCATGTTCGGATCGCTTGGATAACCAGAACCGACGTTGATGCCCGATTGTTCGATGAAGGAACGAACCCAAGCGTCCCGCTCCACTTTGGCCATGATGCTGGCCGCTCCGACAACCCTGTGTTCTGCATCAGCTTGGTGCTTGGCGTCGGTTTCTACTGAGGCAAGTCCCTCGACGGCAAGGCCTGCGTCCACGTTGCGCCCGAAGCGGGCGGCGTCCACGTCACATGCATCCAGCACCAATCGATGGTCAACGCCTTCCGTCCACACCGCTTGAATGGCCTCAACGAAACCCTCGACTTCCAACCTGTTCAGACCCTTTTGCTCGACGGCTGCGTCGATCCTGATCGGAGACAAAGGTTGGACCGAAATGCCCCAGCCACGTCGGGAACCAAGGTCGCGCAATTCTGCTGCCATGGCTTCCCTTTGAGCTGGGCGGAGCCGTTTCGAGTCGGTCGCGCCGAGTTCTTCCAGCAGAGGCTCGTCCTCCTCTGGAAGGCAGAAGGCTCCCACAAAGAGCGGACCGATGCACGGCCCACGGCCCGCTTCATCCACACCGACAACCCTCATGCGATCACCCAAGGTCGAGGTCGTCGAGCAGCGCGTCGATCTCGGACGTGGCTTCTGCAGGCGTGGACAAACCAGCCGCGAGTGCATCGAGCCGTTCCACGGCCGCTTGACTTGTTCGAGCTTCGAGCACCACAGAGGCTGCTTCGGTCAAGGCGACAGGTGGAGCCGGTGTTGGGGCGGGACTTGGGGTCGAACGGTTCCTGAAGGCCTGCTCGAATGCTCCTGCATCGACCGTTCGACTTTCGGCCGGTTTTGGAGCGGTGTGTTTGGTTTGGAATCCTGCCATCCAATCTTCCGATGTTTCCTCCGACCGTTGCTCAGGGGTTGGTTTGACGCGGTCAGCACGTTGCTCTGCACGCCGATGGACGGCTCGATTGAGGATGATCGTGGCCACGCCAACCGCCAGCACGATGTGCCAGGTGACTTGGAAGAACTCCCATGCCTGTCCAGCAAGGGCACCGATGTCGAAACCTTGTTCGTTCGCATCTTCTTGCCACGGCACACCGAGGTAAGGGGCGCTGACCGTCTCTTGGAAGGTCTGTTCTGGCACGTACCTCGACCTGACGCTGAGGTTGACGTACACCGTACCGTTGACCTGTTCGTCGCTCGGGAGGTCAAACCATGCACGAAGCGTGATGTTGTCGCCGATCGGAAGTCCTTCGACTTCGAACGAACGGATGGGATCCGCCTCATCGTCGTATTCGGCTCCTGCAGGTGGAATCAGTCCCATCTCCATGCCATGTGAGGACTTCATGCTGACCACAAGTCCGTCCACCACGTTTCCGTCGTTCCTGAGCGTCGCGGTGACCGAAACTCGCTGGCGAGCATCCTCTTCCTGCACGATCGATTCGAACACCCATTCCACACGAGGTGCAATCCGAAGGTCAAGTTGTTCGACGTGCACCAAGCTTTGGCCTTCGGGACCAACATGCACGTCCAAGGTCGCGGTTTCGAAGGCGAGGGCGTCCGGATGTGCGCTCAGTCGAGCAAGCAACACCTCACGCTGTTGACCGTGATTGAGCACCACACGTTCCTCGCCCAGGCTCATGTTGACGATTCCAGCCGACGATTCTTCGAGCGTGAGTTCGATCGTTGCAACGTCATCGTAGGTGCCAGCGTTGCGCAGGTTTGCACGAACTTCGCATGCACGTTCCATTTCCAAGTCCGGGCACCGAACGGTGATGTCTTCCACGGCGAAGGCGCGTTGGAGGTCGACCACGCCGGAGAGGTCCACCGTTTCAGTGGCCGCGCCAATCGTCGCACGCACGCGGACGTCCATGCGGCCTTCGTCGCTCCATGGAGCGAGCAATCCCACTTCGAAGGTCCGTGAAGCGCCGGGTTCGAGGGGCACATCTGGGAGAGCGCCAAACAGGGCGACGGTCCATCCGTCGCGTTGGAAGCGATCGATGGGCTCGAAGCCCGTGACGACGGTGCCGTCCTCTTCGAGGGCCGAGAGGTCCAACTGCACCTTCGACGGAACGTTGCCCCGGTTTGTGACGACCACTTCCACACGCTCGTCGGTGCCAGGAGCGACGGGCATGGTGGGTTCTTGCAGGTCGAGCGACACACGCTTGATTTCCTCCATCCCGAGCACAAAGGACCACGTCGCTCCACGCCCATCGAAACTTGACGTGGCTGAAAGGGTGAAGGACGGACCTGTTCCAAACAGAGGTCGTCCGTCCGCTCCAACCAACCCGACGTCAATCCAAGCCCCAATGTAGACCAATTCATCAGGCTGCACGGTGACGTTGGGATCGTCGATGCGCACGCCGTTGAGGGTCCAACCCCACGCCCAGTCGCTGGTGGTTGAAAGGGCGAAATGGACCTCTTCCGGCTCCGACCCAACGTTGGTGAGGTTCACCGCGACCTGCGTGGTCACCCCCTCATTGACCGTGAACGTGGACTCACCGGTCGCGCCCAAGACCAGCGCAGAGGCAGGGCGAATCCAGAGGTCAACGGTGCATGCGTCGAGGATGCTGGAGCCGTCGGTCAAGTTGAACGAGAGGTCCATGTGTCCGTTTTCCACCGTCAGAGAAGCGGTCAGGGTCATGGTCCACGTCCGGAGACCGTCTGCAACGGTGCTGTTGAGGTCCTGCACCTGCACGTCAGCGATGCTTCCAACCTCCAAGGTGAGGGCATCTTCACCGTGTTGGGTCAGGCTCACCATGGTCGGTTGTCCTGGGAGGAGAGGCACGGTTTCAGGGCAACTCAAGGCAGGGGTTGTCGAGGCGCTGACGTGATGCAAAGGAAGCGTGCTCAGCAAGATGAGCAGCACAACACCAGCCACTCGCATGCTGTAAACACCCTCGTGCCGGCCTTCAAAGCGTCGTCGTCTTGTGTCCTAGAACAACGTCGGAATCGGTTCGCACAAATGGGCTCCATCCCGTCCGGTGTGGTTGACGTCCATGCCCACCGCCCACGACGTGACGGGTGCTTGCACGCCGGGCAACGTTCCGTGTGCCAACCATGCGACAACGTCCCGCGTGGCGAGCACGACAGGCATGCGTGGATGCACATGTGCAATGGCCGCTGTGGCTTCTTGTGTCAGTAAGGCAAACCCCTCGAGGCCCACCGGATGCAAGACACCGGCCAGCCACATGATGTCGCCCTCAACCAAGGTGTGGTGATGGGGGTGCCGACCAACGGGTGAGGACATCCATTCGTACCACCCTGTGGCGGGAGCGGCCATTCGGGCCGTTCGCATCGCTTCGCGGAAGACGGGCTTCTCCGCCGCCGTTTCAACACGGGCGTTGATCGGGGCTTTCACGGCCTCGGTGCTGGCCGTGAACCCCCAGCGTCCGAGGGCGACCTCCAAGTCCCCCTCGTCGAACGTGAGCATTGGATGCTGGTCGGTAGGAGCGATGTTCCACCGCGGTTCCGTATCGAGGGTGGTTTGCACGTCCAAGTCGACCAAGGCCTGCTCGAGTCGCGATCCGAACGCAAACCGTCCGCACATGCAACTCACACGGGGTCCGGAAGGGCTTCGTCAAGGGCGTTCAGGTCAAACTCAGCAGCGTTCATCGGTACGGCGAGCTCGAACGCATCGCCAACGTGCGGGTCGATTTCTCCGAAACATCCGACCCATGTGCCGTTGACGATCACGCGGGCGGCACGGCCGGCCAGCCACGGACCTTCACCATCGGGGAGAGGTTCGATCACGAGGTTGGTCGATTCCGTGGCGCCCAAAGCACCCATCAGGGCTTGAATCCGACCACGCACGGAAGCGAAACCACCGCTGGCTTCTGCTGCGAGGAAGGCCACACGTCCGGCGTTGTGGTGGTTTCGAACGACCGTCCCGAGTTCAAAGACCGCTTGGGGTAGGTCATGATGGCGGTTGGCGGCGAGAAGGCGCAAAAGTCCGGGCAAGAGGTGCTGCCTCAACACCGTGTGATCCACCGTGATCGGGTTGGTGATCTCGGTCACTTCGCCGCTTGGCTCCCATCGCATGCGGTTGAATTGGTCCTCGTGGTTGGACAGCGTCAGCGATTGGACCTCGGTGAATCCAAGCCCAACCAGAGCGGTACGGACACGCCGGCGGAGGTGTGCATCTGGGCGAGGTTGGCCGTGGGCTGGCGCCGTTGGTGTAGCGGTGCCGAGGTCGTCGTAGCCATGACCGATGGCCAAGTCCTCGATGAGGTCCACATGGTGCAACACGTCAAGCCGCCAACGTGGCATGGCCACGACGAAGGCTTCGTCGGTATCCTGTAGGACGTCGCCCCCCATGCGTTGGAAGGCGTTGCTGGCTTCCTCATGCGTGAAATCTCTCCCAAGCAAGCGCTTGATGAGGGCCTTTGGCAGGGCGTGGTGAATCGGAGCTCCGGCCGGGTGCGAGCCTTGGCCGAGGCCTCCAATCACGTCGACTTGCGTCACGGTGCCTCCCATTGCTTCGAGTTGCAGGCAGACCAAATGCAACGAAGCCTCACAGGCGGCGATGTCCCACCCGGTGACGTCCACCAACATGGACGTCGTCGACGTCGTGACGGTCGTGTGCACTCCGTTGATGATGGGAGGGAAGGACATCACTGCGTCGTTGGCATCGAGCAACAGCGGGACGCGCTCCATGCCGTCGAGCAAATGAGCGTAGTCGATGCCCTTTGGATGCTCAGAAAGAATCGCGTCAATCGTCATCGGTGTCTCAGAGCCCAAGGGTGTGAAGGAGGTCGAGCGATCGGTGCTGACCGCGCGGAACGGGGGTTGGAGGCGGTCCAGATCATGGACGCCGATCGACGCTCGATGACGTCCACGACCCACGGCAAAGTGGAGTTTCTCCTGATGGTCCATCAACCGGCGAATGGCCGCATCCTTGCTCGCTTCATCGTCACCGAGGTTGACGCCGTGGACCATGGCACAGAGGATCACCGGTCGAACCTCGGCAAGGTCGTCGTCCACCGTCATGGTGGTGGTGGACGGTTGCACCTCCAAACCGGGACTCACCGCTTCGTTGTGAAGGAAGGCACGCATGGCCCTGGCCAAGGTCTCCGCGGAGAGCAAATCAGGTCGGTCAGGGAAAATTTCGATGTCCAACGTGGTTTCGTCGCATCGATCGATGTCCGTGCCGAGAAGCGGGAGTTCCTGCTCCAGAGCGGTCACGTCATGTGCGTGTCCTGACGCTGCCATAAGCGCCTCAAGGACACGCTGTTCGATGCTGATGGTTGGCATCCATTCACCTCGTCCAATCGGGCAGCGGCCGCTCGAATCCAGCCACGCGCAAGCCGCTCATCAACGCGACGTCAAGCGTGGTTGCACGAAGATGAGCGCGACCTAAGGTGTCGACGCTTTGCAGGCCGAGGTCTTGGAGGTCTTGGGTCATGCCCTTGCGAAGGTCGCGCAGCAATCCGGCCAATGCGGCAGGTCCGTCCTCGTCGGGTTGGAAAATGGACAAGCCAAGGCCGCCTGCGCCAAGGACCACCAAATCCCGACCCGTTGGGACCCAATCGAGCCGAACACCGCTTTGAGTGACGTCTGAATCGAGAGTGGCATTGGCCGAACGGCCCGACAGTGGAAGCATGGACGGGACCGGCAGATCTGGGCGCTTTGAGAGGTCCATGAAGGCGGCAGCCATGCCGTGTTCAGCCGCCCACCGGTGCACGTGGTTGACGCGGCCAGCGTCGCCAAGCAGTGCAAACGAAGGTGGTGCATCGCACATCGACGTCAACAGCACAATGAGCGCTTCAAGGGAGGCGGGGTCCATCGGTGGCAAGTCTCCCAGGTCGATGACGGCTCCTGCTGCCTCTGGCAAACTGGACCATGCGGTCACGTTCCCTTCGCCGATGCGGAGCATGTCGATGGCTCGAGGGGCTTCGTCCACGAGGAAGGGTTGTTCCGCAAGGGCCTGCGCCACGTCTTCTTTCGAACGCTTGGCCCTGAGGCGTTCTCCGCTCTGAACGTGTGGAAGCACAGGGAGTGGCAGGGCGAGAGGAGCTTGGCCAAGCAACACCGTGGTGTCCACCGTGGCCCCGGGGAGCGAAGCGGAGGGCGTGGTGGGCATCAGGGCCAAACCGGCCATTGCCTGAACACGGGGCGTTGGAGGCTCCGTTGATTCCTCAGGCGGCATGGCGGGTACGAGGCAGACAGCATCGGCCGGCACCTGCCATGTAGGGTCCTCGATTTGGGCGTTGACGTCCTTCAATTCACCGGCGGTCAAGGGACGCATGGTCACGCCCGCACCGGGTACTGGACAGCGTCCATCGATGACGATCATGCCACCGGTCATGCCGCTGCCGGGGTCGAGGTCCACGTCGCCGTGGACGACAATAAGGCCGCCTCGCATGCCGTTGCCCACGCGACGGCCAAGTTTTCCTCGGGCGAGGATCAAACCGTCGTGCATGGAGGCGCCAAGGTCGTCGTCACACCCGTCTTCGATGACGATGGTGCCGCCGCGCATGGACCAACCGGCCATGGGGCCAACGTGTCCCTCGCAGAGCAGCCGACCGTCTTGCAACGCTGCACCAAACATGCTGCCAGCATCGCCACGGTGGTCAAAGGAACCTGAACTGCCCGTGGAAATCCACGGTCCAAGCCGTCCCAACGCACGAACACGTGCGCCTTCGGGGAGGAAGGGGCAGAGGCCGGATTCTCCGTCCTTGGGCACCTCGGTACCGTCCGCAGTCCAACCAATTCGGAGGATGGCGTTGCGTTCGATGGCGGTTTCCAAGGCTCCCGCCAATTGTCGGTTGATGCCGATGGACCGCTCCATGAGCGGTGTCGCCTCTCCGGCCATGCCTGCTCGTTGGGGGAACGCCACATAGCCTCATCGCCGTGTTCATGGTGGACGTCGTGCAGTTCATAGGCCCCGTCCTGACATCAGAGAGCATGACCATCAAGGTGGCCATCAACGGATATGGAACCATTGGCAAGCGTGTTGCGGATGCGGTGGCGGCACAGGACGACATGACCATCATTGGCGTCACAAAGACCCGGCCATCCTTCGGATGTGACTTGGCCGTCCGCAAGGGATATCCCCTGTTTTGCACCTTTGACGAACCGTCGAAAATCCAAGCCTTTGCGGACGCTGGCTACGCGTGCGGAGGTGGCATCACAGACCTCTTGTCGCAATGTGACGTGGTCATCGATTGTTCTCCCGGAAAGGCCGGTGCTGCAAACCTTGAGCGGTACAAAGCGGCCGGCGTCAAGTGGATCTTCCAAGGCGGAGAAAAGCATGCAACCACCGGCATGTCCTACACCTCCTGTGCAAACCACACCGAGAACCTCAACGCCGAGGGCACCCGTGTGGTCTCGTGCAACACCACCGGCCTGTCCCGAACCCTCGTGCCGTTGCTCGAAGCGTGCGGCTCCCTGAAGGTCGAGTGCACCATGATTCGACGAGCGGCCGACCCTGGCGACTCCAAGAAAGGCCCCATCAACGCCATCACGCCCGTGCTCAAAGTACCAAGTCACCACGGACCTGACGTGATGACGGTTCGGCCCGAGATCGACATCACCTCCCTTGCTGTCGCCGTGCCCACCACGATCATGCACATGCACGCCATCGTCGCCACGCTCCCAGATGGACACGGCATGACCACGGAATCGGTGCTGAACCTCTGGCGCCAACAGCCACGTGTGATCATCATGAACGGCGGAGAAACAGGCATCACCAGCACCGCTGAAGTGATGGAGTTCGCGCGTGACATCGGCCGAACGTGGGGCGACCTCCACGAAATCTTCGTGTGGGAAGACGGCGTCAAACTCGAGGACAACACCCTGTGGTACTTCCAAGCCATCCACCAAGAATCGGACGTGGTCCCAGAAAACGTCGATGCCGTGCGCGCCCTCATGGGCACGGAAGACGATTGGAAGGTCTCCGTCAACAAGACGGATGCGGCCATTGCAGCCTTCAACGGACTGGCCTGAGGTCATGCACCTGTGGGAGGGCTTGAAAAGCCGTCCATGGACCCATCAGCCTATGTCGGAACGGTTGCTTGCCGTTTTGCTGGTCTTCCTCCTCCTCCCATTGGCTTCTGTCGTGGCCGTACCATCCACACCGGGTGGCGGGCACGGCGATGAAGATTCGAGGGTTGCTCCGGCTCACCGCGTTGCTGGACAGGCCATCTCAGCCACCCTCGCAGAGGCACCGACCGTGCTTCACTTGGGCGGTGGCGCCTTCGATCCTCTTGGCCTTGGCCCGTCGCTTCCGGGACCAGATGGCTTGGCCGTCGTGCAGTTCCATCACGTTGACGGGCATCGGCAACAGGCGGTGCTCTCCTCGGTTGAGGCCACCGTTCTCGATCACCTTGACACCGCTTCGGTGGTGGTTCGACTCCAGCCAGGGACCGCCATGGACCTGAGCAACGACCCATCCGTCCGCTGGCTTGGCGCCTACGACGATGCCTGGCGGGTTGACGTCCGACTTCTTTCAGGCGAAAGCGACCGCTGGTCGCTGGTGGTCGCCGAAGACCTCCGCCCAGACGTGCTGCCTGAGCTGGTGGTTGAACTTCTCAATGCGGGGGCGGAAGAAGCCACGTGCGGCGTGGGGCAATGCACCATCGCCGTGTCGAACATGGAACGTGAGGCACGGCCAACCTTCCTCGAACATCTTGCCGCAGACGGGCGTTTCCTTTGGATCGAACCTGTGTATGCGATGGAAGTGCACAATGCGGTGGCCGCCGGTTTGGCCGGTGTTGTGGACGTGCGAAATGGGGCATCGTTCACGTTAGATGGGTCCGGTGAAACCATCGCGGTCACCGACACGGGCATCGACATCGACCACCCCGACATCACGGGAAGGATCGCAGGCGTCTACACCAGTTTCGGATTGGACACCTCGCCCGCCGACAGCAACGCCGGCCACGGCACTCACGTGGCACTTACGGTGCTCGGAGACGGCACAGGAGACGCATCAGCGACCGGCATGGCCCCTTCGGCTTCCCTTGTCATGTATCCACTCGAACACGATCCAACGGGCGTGTTTGGTCGTCAAGGTTCGTTGTACGAAATGCTGAGCGATGCAGACCAAGCCACAGCACGCGTGTCCGTGAACGCATGGGGCCTGAACGGCGGTCACGGCGACTACACGTCCGACAGCCGTTCCGTGGATCAATACGTGTCCACCTTCGGTGACCTTCTCCCGGTGTTCTCGGTGGGCGACGACGGTTCGACCGGAGTTACTCCACCGGCCACGGCCAAGAACGCCTTGTCCGTTGGCGCATCCAACGGGTCGAGCCTAACGCCTTGGACCGGTTCTGGACAAGGACCCTTGGCCGACGGGCGCATCAAACCCGATCTCATTGCACCCGGCATGGCCGTTTGCTCTGGCCGTGCAGAGGAAGCGAAGTTCCCTGCTGGCTCGGGGTGCACCACGGCGACACACACCAACGGTGACCCGATGTACATGACCCTCAGCGGGACGTCTCAAGCCACGGCTGTGGCCGGTGGAACCGCCTCTTTGGTGCGAGAATACGTGCGTGAACAAGCGGGCCTTACCGCGCCATCGGCCGCCCTCGTCAAGGCGATGATGATCAACGGAGCCACCGACGTTGGAACGCCTGACATCCCCAACGGTGCTGAAGGGTGGGGCCACATCGACCTTGATCGTACCGTCCGTCCAATGGACGGCTCCACGATGCTCACGACCTTCCTCGATGACGGCCCAGCGCTTCGCGCAGGGTACGGTCTTCTGTACGCCTTCGACATGGATCCTTCTTCGGGCATTGACATCACCCTTGCATGGTCCGACACCCCTGGGAGTGCTGCCTCTGGCTCCACCTCGACCCGTCTCATCAACGACCTCGACGTGGTGCTCGTGTCGCCCGACGGGACCCGTTGGCTTGGCAACGACTTCGCCAACGGCGTGTCCACGACGGGTGGTTCGGCGGACGACGTCAACAACGTCGAGCGCATTCGTGTTCCTGCCGGCGTCCTGACCGGCGCCGGTGCATGGACGGTTGAGGTCCTTCACCGGGGAGGTCAATCGCAGGACTTTGCCCTTGTCGTCGTCGCTGATGCGACCGCGACGCCAACGGCAGACCTAGTCGGTTTGGAGCGGAGCATTCTGTTGTCCACCGACCAGCCGCTCAAGGACGACGTGGTCTCCATTTCCATGTCGTGGCTCAACCAAGGCACGGCTCCGGCTCCCGCTCAGCGTGTGGTCTTGACGGATTTGACCGAAGGTTCCGTCCTTTACGACGGGGTTCGAAACCCCCTCGCTTCCGGCAACATCGACAGCCACATCATCCTCCACACCTTCTCCACCACGGGAACGCACACGCTGGAGTTGAAACTCGACGTCGACAATGAGGTGACGGAGTTGAACGACGCCCAGTCTGGGACGGACAACAACGTGTTCACCACGGACATTGAGGTCAGTGCTCTTGGTGTTCGCATCATCCCATACGCAGAGGACGGTTCGCTCCCAAGCACGTCGCAAGAGCGTGAGTCCGCTGCCGTGCATGACCTGGACGTCAGGAACCATACCGGCATTGACATCCCCCTCCGTCTGCAGCACGAAGGGACCGGAAACAGAACCGTGACGGTGACGGTGACCCAAGTGCAGGCCATCGATGCCGCCATGCCTGGTGTTCTTCTCTCACCGAAAGACAGCTGGTCCAAAGGACTGAACGAGAGCGGACCCTACGCAGTCAAGGAACTCGGCACCACCGGTGATCACCGGGACCTGACGCTCACCTTGACCGACCTCGATGCGATGATCGGTGGAACGGGCCCAGACCGATACGCTGCCTCAGGCACCTTCGTCGTCGACGTGAAAGCGAGTTACACGGACCAACCCTTTGTCTCCCACACCCAACGGTTCACCTTGAACGTCGGTCGTGTCGATGACGTGTTGGTGGGCGTCTCGGGCACCCTGCTGCCCAACGGTAACCCCATTGCGGCCGAGCCTGGCGAGTCCGTCTCCTTCTCCATCGCGGTCATGAACACCGGCAACGCTCCTGCTCGCTACAACCTTGCCTGCACCGTTGATCTCGACGGATGGCAGGTTGGTTTGGACGGCACGGCGGCGTCCACGCTTGACTTCGAACCGCTCGACATCCTCGAAGACTTGCCCATGCCCGTGTCGGTGTCCGTGCCGCCCATTGTGGACGGTGCCCCCACGCCGGACGTGAAGGCCGAAGTCATCTGCACCGTCACGTCCGCGACGGATGCAGGATTCTCCCACGTCGAGGTGCTTGAGGTCGGGGTGCTCCCCCAAACCGTGTTCGAAGTGGATTTGTCCATCGATGGCGAACGGCTTGGGCCTTCGGCTTTGGCGGCCGACGTGAAGGTGGACAGCGGGGAATTGGTCTTGCTCAATGCCTTGGTGTCCAACCTCGGGAACGTTCCTGTTGACCTGACCATGACCATGCAACTTGGTGATCCTCTGTGGGCGTACGATGCCGAAATCGACGGTGTTGCGGCTGAGCAGAAGGCCAGCATCGCCCTCACCCTCCTGCCGGGCAGCACCGAGACGGTGACGTACACCCTCCTTGTTCCGCCCACCGCTGAGCAGGGCGACAGCAACACCTACCAACTCAAGACACGGCAAAGCGCGCAATCGTTCGTGAGCAACACCACGAAACTCGTGGTGGCAGAAGAGCTGGAGTATGTTCTGACGCTGCCTGAAAACGCATCTGTGGCGGTCAACGGTGATTTCACCTTCTTCGACGTGGACATCGAGAACACCGGGACCACCATCATGCTCTTGTCGTGGGCGACAGGATTGGTGCCTGACGGATGGTCCGTTGCCTTTTCCAACCCACCCGAAGTCATCGCCCCACGTGAAGTGAAAACTGCCCGACTCGGCGTGATGGCGCCGCCTGGGACGCTGGCCTCCGCCGACGCTCTGGAGGTGCTCATCGACGTGGCCGCCAACAGCGGTTCGCAATGGCTCAACGCAAGCGAACGGCTCGACCTCAGCGTTGCAGAGACCATGCATGCCAGTTTGGATACGGGCATTGAAGGGGCGCTGCTCGACCTTCCTCAGGAGCCCGAAAGCATCACCATCGACGTGACGAACACCGGAAACCTCCCGCTCGTCGTGACCTGCGAGGTCGCTGTACAGGACAGCGACGGGGAACCTGTTTCTGGGTGGGACGTTTCGTGCAGCGGCGACCTCGCCGAGCTTTCGGTTGGGTCTAATGCATCGTTGACGGTCACCTTTGAACCGACCGAAGACGCACCTTCGGCCCGTTCCAACCTTCTGGTGAAGCTGACCTCCAGCGAGGGGACCGTGGTGGGGGTCGCCAGCCTCGAAGTGGCCCCAGCACCATCGGGCAACAACGGCGGTTTGTTCGGCGTTTTGCCTGCTTGGGCGGCCGGTTTGATCCTCGTCGTGGTGCTCCTCGCTCTCGTCGTTGTTGGCCTCAGGGTGCGTGGATCCGCCGAGATGGCCGACATGGGCGAGGACATCCTTGCTCCTGGCGCCCATGGGCAAGCGGACACGGACGGACAGCGGCGTGCGTCGTTGCTCGACACGGGGGCAGAGCACGATCTGACCTCCGGCTCGGTCAGCGAGGCCGAGATTCAAGCCGCCCTTGCTCAGTCCATCGAGCCCTTGCCAACCCCTGCTCCAATGCCCTCGATGCCAGCAGGTCGGCCTCCCATGGCTGCACCGCCCAAAGGAATGCCACCTCTTGGTGCTCCACTTCCAGCAGGCAGGCCACCCGCAGTGAAGTCCCTCCCTCCGCTTCCAGCACCTGCACAGGCTCCACCC
>QQSJ01000001.1:8414-13314 GCA_003602635.1 Candidatus Poseidoniales archaeon | reverse complement strand
GCCTGAGCGCGACGTTGAAAGCGGCCTCGTTCATCGACGTGCATGGGCAGCATCATCCTGTTTGGTCCACCAGGGGCGGGCAAGGGCACGCAAGCGCAACGCATCCTCGACCGTACGGGCCAACCGCAGGTTTCGACGGGTGACATGCTGCGCGCTGCTGTGGCCGCCGGAACAGACGTTGGCAAAGAAGCCAAGGCGTACATGGAGTCAGGTGCGCTGGTGCCAGATGACGTTATTCTGCGCATCATTCAGGAACGTTTGACCGAGGATGATGCCGCCAATGGCGTCATGTTCGACGGCTTTCCACGCACCATCCCTCAGGCAGAGGCGTTGGACCACATCGCAAGCATTGATGCCGTCATCGCGATCGAAGTGCCAGACGAGGAAATCGTGGGCCGCATCACGGGTCGGTACACCTGCAAGTCCTGCGGTCGTGTGTTTCACGACACCCATCTCCCGCTCCCGGCATCTGGGTGCCCCTGCGGCAGTTTCGTTGAGGTTCGGAGGGCCGACGATTCGGAAGCCACGGTTCGGGCCAGGCTGGCCACCTACCACGCACAAACGCGCCCCGTCGCCGAGCATTACGAGCGCGCTGGCGTGCTTCACCGGATTGACGGCGTGGGCGACGTGGACGACATTTCGAGCGCCATCCTTTCCGCTCTCGGAGTCGAGTGAGCATGGCTCGTGGGCGTCGTCGAGGCCGGAGCGGCCGTCGGCGGCAAGCAGCCACGGCGTCCGTCACCATGCTCGAGCAACGGCTTGAAGAGCGGACCCTCGGGGATCCGCTGACTCCGGTGCTTCTCGAACACCTTCGCCGTGTGTGTCGCCGTCAGCGGATGCCGGTTCCCCTTCCATGGCGCCACATGATTTGTCGAGGCTGCCACGGCCCTCTTCGTCCGGGCCATGAGGCACGTGTTCGGGTTCGAAACCGTCAGCGCATCACGACGTGCTTGTCGTGCGGCCGCGTCCACCGTTTCGGCCCTTGGTCCAAACCAAGGCCACAGGAGGATTGAAGGCGCATCGGCCTCGCAGGTGGAACATCGCCATGGGTGAGATTCCAAACCACATCCGCCGAGAGGCGGCGTCCAAGGACGTCAAGCCCACGGTACGCGTTGGTCGCTCTGGCCTGACCGAAGCCCTCGTTGAGGAAGTGGACGGGCAGTTGAAACAACGCGCTCTGGTGAAAATCAAGGTCAACCGTGGCGTGTTCGATCGTGAGAATCTGGCCATGCTTTGGGACGCGCTGGTCGAACGTACCGGCTCTGTTCTCGTGCTTTCACGCGGGAATGTTGGTGTGTTGTGGCGTCGTTGAAGGACGATTCTTACCGGAATCCGACGACAATGGATTATAGCGTCCCGTCGGGCCGACGGTCCATGGGCCTCCTTGCGCTTCCGTCCCGTCGTGCGGGTCATCGACTTGCTTTGCTGACCTTGTTGGGCATTGGTCTGATGATGTTCATCGGCCAAAGCATGGCCGCCGGTGGCGGTGGCGGCGAGAACGACATGCACCTTGAAATCCACATCAAAGCCGGGCTTGAGTCTCAGGCTCTCTTGGTTGGTGGGCTGATCCTCCTCGCCGTGTATGCGATGATCATCACCGAGGTCGTGGAGCGCACGCTCGCTGCTGCACTTGGTGGCCTCGCAGCGGTGTTGGCCCTCAACTACTACTCCGAAGAAGCGGCGCTGAGCCTCAAGGCCGTCACCACGATGATCGATTGGGAAACCATCGGTCTCTTGCTGGGTATGATGGTGATGGTTGGCATCCTGTCGAACACAGGCGTGTTCGAGTGGTTCGCCGTTGAAGCCTACAAGCGCAGCGGCGGCGACGTCTGGACCCTCACGGTGATCCTCTGTCTTGTGACGGCCGTGTTGTCCGCCTTCCTGGACAACGTGACGACCATGCTCTTGCTGACGCCTGTGACCATCCAATTGGCCAGGGTGTTGGATTTGAGACCCATTCCGTTGCTGATTGCAGAGGTGCTTTTCTCAAACATCGGTGGTGCGGCCACGATGATTGGAGACCCCCCCAACATCATGATTGGATCAGCGCTTTCGCCGGATGCAATTTCGAAGAATCCTGACCCCGCGCTGGCCGCCTTGGCCGACAGTGGTGTGACCTTCAACGACTTCATCGTAGAAATGGGCCCGGCCATCCTGATGTGCATCGTCCCTGGTCTGATGATGATCCGCTGGCTGTTCCGCGAGGAATTGTCCGGTGTGCGCCATCGCGACGTGGCGGAGCTTGAGCACCGCTACGGCATCAAGGACCCCCGCGGTCTCAAAATCAGCGGAGGTATTCTCGCTGTCGTGATTATTGCCTTCTTCTTGCACCCACTCTTCCACATTCCCGTTTCCTGGATTGCGCTGGTCGGCGGCGTGGTGATGCTGACCGCGACCAACCCGCACGAAATCGAGGAACCGCTTCATCACGTCGAGTGGACCACGCTGCTGTTTTTCGCCGGATTGTTCGTGTTGGTTCACTCGTTGGAATACCTCGGACTCATCGGATGGATCGGCGAGCAAGTGACCACCGCCATCGGCTCCTTCAACGATGACATGATGTTGCCCGCCGCGATCGTCATCATTCTGTGGGTGTCGGCCATTGCATCGGCCTTCATCGACAACATCCCGTACACGGCGACCATGATTCCTGTCGTGTTGGCGATGTGTGCTGAACTCAGCCTGCCTCTCGAACCCATCATCTGGGCCCTGGCCTTCGGCGCCTGCTTGGGCGGCAACGGGACCCTCATCGGTGCCTCGGCCAACGTCGTCACGGCGGGTCTCTCGAAGGAAGCCGGTTACCCAATTTCCTTCAACGAATTCTTCCGTGCGGGTTTCCCGGTGATGATCGTCACCACCTTCATCGCGATGATCTATTGCCTCCTGGTGTACGTGGTTGGTGCGGACAACCCCAACACCTGGAAGTTGGTCCTCCTCTTGCTTACCGCGTTCAGCCTCATCTGGCAATTCTCCAAGGGCATGCGTTCTGGACTGACGCCGATCGAGTCGTTGGGAGACCACGGCCTCGACGAGGTCATCGAAGGTGCGAAGAACCTCAAGAACACCATCCTCGGCACCGAGGAAGAGTGAGCCTGAAGCCGCCGTCTTCATACGTCACCTCCGCCCCCTGCGGACTGGAGGGTCCGCATGTACCAATGCACCGCGTGCGGCTTGCTCAGCGTCAGAGACACGTCATGCCCCGGATGCGGCGGCATGAGTTTCGTTGACCTTGAGGCGGAGGATTCCACCTCCCTCGAAGGTTTTGGGGAGGTCCCGGGCCTTGACGAAGCCGCCTTGGCGCTGCACGAAATCGCACCAGAGCCTGAGCCTGAACCTGTCGAGGACGAGGAACCCCAAGGGGATCTTCCGTTCGGATTTGGCGGGCGCGCTCGTTCTCATGCGCCTTCGCTGCCGTTTGGATTTGGCGCCTCAAGCCAAGGCCTTGCGGCCCTCGCCGTGGGCCAACACCGGCCCATAGACGATGACGGAGTTGAGGTCCAAGCCGAGGCAGAGCACGCCGAAATCGAAGCGCCAGAGTCCTCGGAAACGCCGGACGTTGTGGCTCATCGCGAAGAGACGCCTGAACCCGTTTCCGCCCTTCCACCCATTCCAGCGGCCGTGCCCGCGCCGCCTCCTTCACTTCCTGCCCCTGAACCCGCTCAAGCCCTTGCTGAGGTTCAGAACGAGGCCATGTCCCTGCCAGAAATCCCCCCACTGTGGGCGGATCCGAAGACGGATGTGCGCCAGGCGTACGGACTGGCCAACACCTCGTCTTCAGAGGCGGGGGGCGTCGGTGCTGAGTCCTCACAAGGACTCTCCAACTGGCCTCCCTTTGCCGTCGTGGCTCCTGAAGCCGCCTTGCTCGACGGCCTCCTTCGTGAGCCGACGGTCGAGGCGTTCCGTGCCTTGGCTGGGGAAGATTGGGCGCTGGCCCGTGAACGTCTGGAACTGTTGCTTGCAACGGGGATCGACGGGACGAGCCTCAGAACAGCCGCTGGCATTGCGTGCATGGAGCTTGGTGACCAAGCCACCGAGGGTTTGCAGCACTTGAAACAAGCCGCGAAGCTCTCAGGAGGCGATTTGAAGACGATGCACAACCTTGCCTTGGCCATGGCCATGGACGGTCGCGTCGAGGCTGTTGACCGCTTGTTGGCGTCGGTTGGACACCTGCCCGACGAGGGGGGTTTCCTCACCCGGATGCACGATGCTCGAAAGATGATGGAAACTTCCTCCGCCTGAACGTGGGACTGGAGCCGATTCTTGGGCGTGGAAACACCCCGATGGGTTCATATAGAGAAGGCAGGTCGGGGGGTTGCTTAGCACCTCGACATGCGTGCGTGTCGGGGGTAGGGCTGAGGAGGGCCGTCCCTCGGGGAGGCGGTCTTCTGAGGACGCCGCATTGGCATGACTCGATAACGAAGGGTTATCTCGCATGGTGCAGGTGCACACATGTGATGCTACAACCCAACTGGAGGATCGCTTGGCTCGAGTGCCGAAGAAGGTCGTGACAAGCTGCGAAAAGCTGCGGGGAGATGCATGAATATCTTGGATCCGTAGATGGCTGAATGGGACTTCCTGGTACTTCGGTATCAATCGCGATGCGATAGGGAACCCCCCGAATTGAAGCATCTTAGTAGGGGGAGGAATAGAAATCAAAAGAGATTCCGTAAGTAGTGGCGAATGAACACGGAATAGGACAAGCCGAATCCCGAAACGAAAGTGAGGGAGATGTGGTTGTCGGTCTATCGTCTAAGTCATGGAAGGTGAAGTTGCCTGGAATGGCACATCCATAGAGGGTGAAAGTCCCGTAACCGTACATGATATGACCACGTGACCGTCAAAGAGTAGCATGCGCTGGAAATCGCGTGTGAATGTGGGAGGCAGATACTTCCAATCCTAA
>QQSJ01000001.1:0-8314 GCA_003602635.1 Candidatus Poseidoniales archaeon | reverse complement strand
TGATAGACTGCGGATGTAAGTACGAAGCTTCGGCGACGTATTCAGTCCAGCAGCACTAATCGTTCGAGCATCTTTTTTTCGTGCACTTGCATCGCGAGTGCCCTTCATCGACGAGTTCATGCCAATGCTCCCAGCGTGTATACGCTGCGTCCAAATCCAATTCGAAAGGAGATGGGTGCACGGTCATAGCGTAGGTGTTTACCCGGTCCCATTCCGAACCCGGAAGTCAAGCCCTACTGCGTCATTCCTGGTACTGTGGTACGAGAGTCCACGGGAACGGCTGTCACTGTGCCCCTCTCCTTTCCTCCTCATCCCCGAACCCATTTTCCCCGAGCGAAAGCGAGGTCAAGGTTCAATTGAGAGCGTCAGGAGGACATGGCATGACGATCGCCACCACCGACCTTCTCGGTTCGGATCAGGTCGGTGTGTACCTTGCCCGTGTTGGCAACGTGCTCTTTCATCCGATTGAGCTCGAACCTTCGTCGATCGAAATCCTCGACGCCACGCTTGGCCTCGAACGCTGTCCAATCTCCATTGGCGGTTCCAACCTTGTTGGAGCCCTGCTCGCAGGGAACACCAAGGGCATGGCCGTCGCTGACATCGTGTCAGATCGGGACATTGACACCCTGACCTCCTACGGCGACGTCGTTGTCATGGAGGGAGGCGTGAACACCGCTGGCAACCTTCTGGTGGCGAACGAGCAAGGTGCCGTTGTTTCCCCGTCCATTCCCCGAGACGGTCTTGAGGTGTTGGCCGATGTCCTCAACGTGGACGTGGCCGCAACCACCGTGGCTGGGCAGGACGTTGTTGGTTCCCTGGCCTTGTGCAACGCACAAGGCGTGCTGCTTCATCCAGACGTGACCGCAGAAGAAGTCGAAGTCATCCAGACCGTGCTTGGTGTCGATCCAATGGTCGGTACCGTGGCCTTTGGCTCGCCTTACGTCGGAGCAGGCGCCTGCGCCTCCGACACCGGCGCGGTGGCCGGCCAAGCGACCACGGGACCCGAACTCAACCGTCTCGAGGACGCCCTCGGTCTGATTTGATGGCCCCCGAGAAGGTTGAAGAGCCGCTGTCTTCGGACAGGTGTCATGGGCGAAATGCTGTATCAAGGCAAGGTGAAGCAAGTCTGGAGCACCGACGATCCTGACCTCTTGGAATTCCGATTTACGAACCAGATTTCTGTGTTTGATCAGATCATTCCATCGTTGATTCCCCGAAAAGGCGAGACCCTCAACCGCACCACTGCGCATTGGTTCAAGCTCGTAGAAGCGGCTGGAATTTGTGGGACCCACTTGGTGGAAGTTAACGCCCCAGACCGCTGCCTTGTCCGCAAGGTCGAGGTCATCAAGGAACCTGGTATGGTTCCGCGAGACGCTGAATGGGTTTTCGTTCCGCTTGAATTCATCATCCGTCACTACCTTGCAGGATCCGCATGGCGCCGTTTCCAGCGTGGTGACATCGACCCGGCGGTTTTGGGCATCGAAGGCGAGGCCACCTACGGGATGAAACTGCCCAATCCCTTGGTTGAGGTGACGACGAAGTTCGAAGCCTACGACCGCTTTGTGGACCGGGAAGAGGCTCTTGCCATCTCCAACATCACCGACGAAGAGTTTGACAGCATCGTTCGTGCTGCCTTGGCCGTTGATGAAATCATCGAAACCGAGGCCGCCAAGAACGGGTTGATTCACGTGGACGGAAAGAAAGAGTTCGCTCTTGGTCCCGGTCGCAAAGTCGTGCTCGTGGACACCTTCGGCACCCTCGACGAGGACCGATGGTGGGATGCTGAAGCCTACGCAGAAGGCGAGTGCGTCGAGTTGTCGAAGGAATTTGTGCGTCAACACTACGTGGACACCGGACATCAAGCAGCGTTGCAAGAAGCCCGTGACACCGGTGGACAAGATCCTCCGATTCCTGCGCTCCCTCAGTCGGTCATCGATGAAACCGCGGCTCTGTACGCGTCCATGTACGAACGGCTGACGTCCGAGACCTTCTGAGGTCACGCGTGGCTTCGATGCAGAAGTCCAACGCCGCGGCGTTCGGCTCCTCTGAGCATGGCACCAAGGTGCTTCACAGCGTCTCGGAGTCCGCCGTCAAGCGGTTCATCCCCGGCAACGGTCCATCCACGGCCCATCAGGCCCACGCGCAAGTCCTTGATCTCCGAGGCATCGAGCCAGCCGTGCAACCTCAGGCCACCGGGACCTTCGGAAGCGCTTGGGTGGTCCTGGTCAATGCCCATCGCCAATTTGTCGATCAACGTCATGAGGTCCTCATAGGCGGCCTCCATGCCACGTGTGGGCCGCATCCATGTTTGGAGGTAGGTCAGGAGTGAGCCGTCCCCTGATGGGAAGCGTCCGAACCGCTCGGTATGCCTGTCGTCAGCGACCTCAAGCCTGGTCCCATCCTCTCGTCGCTCAAGGCTGAGCAAGAAGGTGAGCGTCGCATCGTCGATCCCGACGTCGCTTCGGCTGTTGGCCGAAGCGTCCGCTCCGAGCCGTCCTGTTCTCGAAGGATCCAAGCCGATGACCTCAGACCATGCGGCGTTCGACGCCGGGTCTTCGTTCGCTTCCAACACCGCCTCAATCAGGTCCCCTCGAATGGGATCAAGAGTGTGGAATGGCGCGGTGTTGGCGGTGTCCATGCCGGCTCGACCCAGCAGTGGCTCAAGACCCTTCCTCACTTGTCAAAGAACCGCGACATGCGTTCCTCAAGGGAGGGTCGAGGTGCATCACCGTCTCCATCAAGTTCGCGTCGCAGCGACGCCAATCGACCGGAGGCACCTTCCTCTTCCACGGTGAAATCATCTTCCGCAGGAACCTGCTCTTCCACGTCGTCCTCCGTGGCTTCGGTGGGTGATTCAGTGGTGACTTCCTCAAGCATGCTCACCACAGGTTCAGGGGCAGGTTTCTCGGCCGCTGGCTCCGATGCTGTGGCTGTCGTGCTTTGCTTTGTGGCGCTGGACGGTTTGGAAGCGGTGGTCGGAACAGATGGTCCCGCTTCTCTTGGCAGGAAGAAGCGGCCGCCAAGGCCAACGACCAGCAGGGCCATCAACGCCCAAAGCCATCCCTGTGGTCCAAGGTCAAGCGGGCTTGGGCCTTTGTAAATCGCCGTGGCGGTGTCATCTTGTGGATCGTCGTCGACGTCGAACGGCAGATCGCACCGAACTTCAGCGGTGATGAGGGCATCTTCTTCGAACCCGAGGTCGGTCAGGTCCACAGCAAGGCTGGGTGCAAAGGCCCCTGTCACATCGATGAGGATGGCCTTTGAGGTGCTACCATCGCTCAAACTCAGGCTGCAGGCCGTTTCTCCGAGCACGTCGACGCCTTGGCGCCTGACACCAACGGTGGCTTCGCCAGCTTCGATGGCGAAGGTCTCGATGCCAAGGTTCCATCCCGCTGCACGGGCGGTGCCTTGCCAGGTCGTTTCCTCGACGTTCACACCTCGGCCGTCGTGGACGGTCAGCGTGACCGATACACGGCCAGGTGCCGGGCTCCATGAGGAGGCGTTGATGGTCCACACCTCGCTGCCGTTGTCGCTGATGACTTTGCTCGATTCAACAAGAGGAACCGTCTGACCGTCCGATGTCGTCGCTGACCACGTCACCCGTTCGGTGGTTGTGCTGCTCCCGACACACTCCCACATGGCACCCGAGAAGGACGAGCGACCGAAGTCCTCTGGGGCGCCTGCAACTGAGCAGGAGATGGACACAGAGGACGGGGCTTGGCCGAATTGATGCAATTTGAGGCCGTCATCACCGATGTTGATGCCGTATTCGCCCTGCGTGATGGTGTGCAGAAGCGACGTTCCGTCCGTGAGGTCAATCGTCGCGGTGCCTCCGGTGACGCCGACGACAACAGGGCTGCTCGCAAAGGCCGTGTTGGCTTGTCGAACCTCAAGCGATACGTCCATTGAATCGAGTCGTGGATGTTCGATGGTCACCGTGACCAAACGGCCGGTTCCATCCCACGTGGAAGCGGGCACGATGGACATGGGCAAGCCCTGGACGTCGCCGGGAGCAAGCACCATGCGCATCGAACCCGTCGTGCTCCAACCCTCAGGCAAACCATTCACCGTCAATTCAAGGGTGCTCAAGTCGTTGCCGTCGTTGCGAACCCAGACCGTAGGCATGCCGCCGTCCTCACTGACCATCCAAGGGCCTTCAATGCCGTAGGAGATGGCCGCCTCAGCGGACATTCGGACTGGAATTTGGTGCTGGCTTGAACCGGTTCCGTCACCGTTTGAGATGCGAAGGTTCAGCGTCCCCACGTCGCCGGCTTCCGTGGTGTTTGGCGGCATGACGTTGATCGTCACCGAGGAGGTCCCAAAGGGCTCAACATGCGTTCCATTGTCAGGGAACGACACAGGCCAGCCCTCGGCGACCTTGGAAAACCACGGGTCTTGCAGGCTGTTTCCGAGATGAAGCAGTGGGACAGTGATGTTGCCTCCGCCGGGCGGGACCACAAGGTCCACTCCGGTGAGGTTGACCGCCCAACCTGAGGCACGGGCTACGGTCATGGTATGGCTCACGTTCGCGAGCACTTGGTCTTCCCACATGGCTTCCAGGTGGAGGGTCACCACCGTACCGTTCCAAGCATCCTCTGGTACGCTGATGGCTGGTTGAACGGTGGTGCTTGCTCCGACGGGAACCACGCCGCTTTGGAGCACCATCGTCGGCCACACGCTGTGATCGCCCTCGACGTGATCCACGACGTGACGGACGCTCAACGAGAAGTTGTCCGGCGCGTTGCCGAGGTTTACTGCGGTCAGGTTGACGTTCAACGTGGTGTCAGGCAGGACCGTGTCGGGGAGGAGACTGGTGTTGAGGGCCCACGACCGGTCTGGGGCAGCGGCCACAGGAACCAGCACGCTGTCCGATACGGTCCCGTTCTGAAGCGAGGTGGCGGTCAACCTGATGCCGAAGGGCTGCATCGCCGGAACGTCACCGTCCAACACCACCGCCATGGTGAGGAAGGAAGACCCTCCTTGTGCGACGTTCTTCACGGGGGTTGGCGTCGACCATGAGACGTTGCCAGATGCAGGAGCCGGTTCAAGCATGGCCGTGAAGCTGTAGGTGTCCGCATCGTTTCCGGGATTGCTGAGGCGTACGGTCATGTCCTCAGATTCACCGACTTCCAATACCGTCACGTCTTCGGTTGAGGCGGGGTTGACCAAGGCCAAGGCGACGTCATTGCGTTGCAAAATGTGCAGACTTAGCGGCACATCTCCCGAGCTGATGTCGTTGGTGGAAAGGGTCCACGCATGGCGTTGTGGCGGTGCATTCGAGGGCATTGTCAGTTTCACCACAAAGGTGGCGATGCTGTTTGGTGCACCGGTGACCTCGAGGGTTGTGGCGTTGAGGGTCGCCCCAACCACGGCCGTGGTCCATGTCGTGGGCAGTGCGGCAAAGGGCGTGCTGTTCCATTGCAGCACGCCGCTGTTGGGCAGTTCAGATTGGACGGTGTAATCCACCGTGGTGTTGGGGAAGGTCCGTTGGTGAGGAGGCTCTACCGTGGTGCGGCTGGCTGCAAACAGCACATCGAGGTCCCTGCACAATTCCTCAGAACCTTCACCGATGCACACGGTCAAGACGACGGTGATCGACTGACCATAGGAGGTGGTGACGGGAACGTCGATGCTGGCCCGTAGCATTCGAAACTCGTCCGGTTGCAAGGTCAACGTGTATTGTTCCTGGCCTTGTTGATCTTCTACGCGTGGTGCTCCCCATGTGCTGGTGGACCAATCGATGGAGGTGGTTGTTTCAGCCGCGTTCCCCAAGTTTTCGATGGAAAACCACGCCGTGGCCGTTTGGCCGGGTCGACCGAATCCGTTGGTGCTGGCGGTCCCATCTGGCCCTTCCATGTCGAGCCCCCGGGTCCTGAGGACTTCCACAGGCACCCGGACCGTGGCGTTGGTCGCCGGGTCATTCACCCGCTCGACGGTCACGTCGAACCATCCTTCTTCGTCCCCTAGCGCGGTGCTCGGTACGTTCAGGTCCCACGCGAGGACCGTGCTGGCTCCTGAGGCGAGGTTGAACTGGGTGCTCGAGGACACAAAGGTAAGCGACCAACCAGAGGGCAGGTCTTCGTCGGACCACGCAGCTTGCCATGTGGTTTCACGGGTCCCTGTGGACGCCACGTCCACCTCGATGCGCTCGCTGGTTCCCGGGGACACGTTTGGCGTGTCCACCGGACCGCTGAGGTCAACGGCGTGTGGTGGCCTCACTTCCAAATTCGTGATGGCGACGTTGTTGTCCTCTCGTGCTTCGGTCAGGTTGCCGTTCGGGTCCAAGACCAACGTGAATTGACTGACGCCCAAGGAAGCGGTCAAACCGACGGAAAACGACGCTGTGGTGCCGTCTCCACTTGGGTCGATGGGTTCCAAGTCGTCCAGCCTGTAGCGAGAGATCACCTCGCCGTCTTGGATGAGGACGGCATCGACGTTGTCGAGCGCAGCTTCCGTCCCGGTGTTCTCGAACCGGGCAGAGACGGTGTATGCCTCTCCGGGGTCAGGGTCTTCGGGGGTAAACAAGAGCGCTCGTCCATCGGAGAGCACGGCCAAGTCTGATTGCCGCTGTGAGACAAGCATGTCACCAATGAGCACGTCGAGGTGCCCGTCCCCGTCCATGTCTGCCACAGCTGGCGCTGCCCATGTCCGGTGCGGGAGGGCCACGGGGTCTTCCCATGGTGTGGAGACGTCGGTTGGGGCCCCGGTTTCGCCGTCGAAGCAATGCAGTCGGCGACCGAAGGCCACCAACAACTCGGCAGGTCCGTCTCCGTCCACGTCAATCCACAACGGTGGAGCCACGGCGATCTCGTCGTTGTCGTTCCCGCTGCCACGTTCCATGGTTCGGCTCCATTCCTTGACGGGTGGGTCGTCGCTGATGTCATGGCATCCTGCCATGCCTTGCCGGTTGAAGTTCGTCGCCGACGAAGAATACCATGTGACCCAACAGAGGCGATCGTGCACGCCATCGTTGTCGGTGTCCACGGGCAAGGGTGGAGCATCGGCGTAACCGTTTGGTGCTCGGAACGAGAAAATCTCCGTGGTTGACGTCAATTCCATGGCCACAAAGCGTGCACCACTTCCCGACGTTCGTCCGTTCGGGTCGGTGGGCACGGTCAGAATGACCTCAGGCTCAGCATCAGCATCCAACTGCACAATGACCGGGCCGGGCAAACGCAGTCGGGGGGCATCTTGATCGGAGTCAGTGCCAGGAATTGGGGCTCGCTCCCAGTCCAAGGCGCCTGAACCGCCGTCCACCTTCCATACCCACATGGCACCGCTTGATGCATCGATGGTGGTCACGACAAGATCGACGTTCGAAGCATCGATGCGTACCGCCGTTGGGTCGGATGGATGTGTGCCCCGGTCAAGGGCCACTTCCCACAACGGAGCACTTGGAGAACTCCCGTCCAATGGGAGGGCCAAGAGCGTGGGATCATCGGTGGTTTCGTCAACGACGGCCAGAACCAAGTCGTTCACCCCATCGAGGTCCACGTCTTCGAGCAAGGGTTGTGTGACGGCGCGATGTCCCGATTGGGAGGATGGAAAGTGAGGTGAGGGAGCACTCAGGCTGTAATCCGCATCGGACCACGTCCAGAGGCGCTCGTTGCTGTGTCCGGTCCGGACCCACCCCGATGCATCGCATTCCAACTCTGGCGACCACGCTTGTACGTCGAGGCCGCTGCTGGTGTCCTTGCTGACCACGATTTCGACGTCACCGTCCGCGTCGATGTCGGCGATCACAGGCGTTGAGCGGATGGTTTCCGATGCTCCGAGGTTGACTTCCCAGGCGATTTTGGCGTCATCACCCGTGATCAGGCGCATGGTGTGGTCCGTACCGTCGCTCGAGTCGATTGTAAGGGCGAACATGTCGCCCTCTGCACACCGTTGCGCTGCCGCCTCCGGTCGCTGAATGTTGGCTGAAAGATCGAGAATGAGGCTGCCGTAGGCCGTGGTCCCTCCATCCTCGCTGGCGACCCAATTCACCACCGGATCGTCGATGGTTCCCAAAACGGAGACGTTGGCGACCTCGCCGTTGCCCGGGCCACCGCCTGGAGCGTGGTCGGGCATGGTTCCGTTTTTGTTGGAAGAACCCATGTACTGCGGCCAAGGTTGTATGGGCGCATCCTCGCCGCTTCCAGACGTGGCTGGAGCGGACCATGGAGCAATCTCCGATGGTTGAACCATCCCCATCCCCAGCGGGAGGATGAACATGAGAAGGAGCAGGGTGGCCAGCCCCTTCTTGTCCCGGAACCTCCGAGGGATGACCTCCATCAAGGTGAGTGGGCCGCGCGAGGTTGTTATGGGTTTGGTG